>SKXY01000113.1 GCA_007128175.1 Wenzhouxiangella sp.
CGGCGCGGGACAGGCCCTGGAGCACGACCAGGAATTCCTCGCCGCCCCAGCGCACGACATGGTCGCCCTTGCGGGCAAAGTTCTGCAGCCGTTCGCCAACCTGTTCGAGCACCCGGTCGCCGGCGTGATGACCATGCTGGTCGTTGACCTGTTTGAAATGATCGACATCGATCAAGGCGAAGCCGAGTACCAGGTCGTCATCCGGGACCCGCTCGCGAAGGCGATCGAGCCGCTGCGGTTCTTCCGTCATTTTCTCGTAGAGGTGGCGACGGTTGCGCAGCCCGGTCAGCGTGTCGACGGTGCTCAAGTCCCGGAGCGTGCGGTTGGCGTTCAGTAGCCGGGCGTTGGCCAGCCGCAGTTCCTCGGTGCGTTCGCGCACCTGCCGTCGCAGTGTCGCCTGCTGCATGCTCCAATGGTGCCGCCGCCACCGGTAAGCTGCGACCAGCAACAGCAGTGTCAATGCCACCAGCATCAGCCGGAACCAGGCGGTCTCGTGGAAATGGGCCGGTACCTCGAACTTCAGGCTGGCCGGCTGTCCGGACCAGAAACCGGCATTGTTGGTGGCGGTCACCTCGAGCCGGTATTCGCCGGGCGGCAGGTTGGTGTAGCTCGTCATGCGCGGCATATCGCCGTCCAGCATCTGCCAATCCTCGTCGAAGCCCCTCAGCCGATATCGAAAACGCACGCTCGACGGATCCCGGAAACTCAAGGCCGTGAACTCGAAGGCAAGGTCGCGGGCGCCGCGGGGTAGCCGTGGTTCTTCGCCTTCGGCGATGCCGTGCCACCGGTCCGCTGAGCGGAAGCGTTCGATCCTTACCGGTGGCGGGACGGGGTTGCGTTCGATCCGCTCGGGACGCACGCGCACGACACCGTCGCGGCTGGGCAGCCACAATCCGTCCCCCCTGAGCAACCCCTTGGCGTGCCCGGCCCCGTTGCAGCAATAGCCCTGCTGGCTGCCGCGGTGGCGGCCGCTCTCGCTGAGCAGCATCTCGGCCTCGACCGTGGTGGCATCACCGGCAGCAAACGCCTCCAGCTCGGCAATGGCGACTCGGTAAAGTCCCTCGAAGCCGCTGACCCAGAGATAACCGTTGGCGTCGTCGATCACGAAGTAGCTCGAATCGCTCGGCAGGCCGTCGGCCATGGTCAGGTGGGTCAATTGATCTTCGTGGCCGAACAGCAGGCCGTCGTCCAGGGTGGTCAGGACGATGTGGCCCGAGGTGAGTTCGCGCGCGGTCACGAAATGCGCGTTCGCCAGATGCGCAGGAACAGACGGCATGCGGGCCAGGCGGTCCGGTGTGCCCAGGAATGCTCCGCCGTCGGCGGCCACGATGATTCGGCCGTCGTCCAGCAGGCGGACCTGGCGAATGAAGTGGTTGCCGAGATCCGCGAGCTGCTCCGGTGCGTCTTCGCCGTCCCAGCCGAAGAGCCCCTGGGATGTGGCGAAGAAATAGCGACCATGTTCCCGGGCCGGGACGATGCCGCTGATCAGTTTGGTATCGAGCACATCCAGCACGTCCGGCCGGGACAGCTCGCCGCTGTCGAGATCCAGCACCGTCAGCCCGCCACGCGTGCCGATCCACAACTCCGTATCGTCTCCATGCAGCGTGTAGGCATGCGGGTGCGGCAGCTCGCTGCCCGACAGGACCGCCGAGTAGCGATCGTCGGCCAGGTGGAACAGGCCGTCGCTGGTGCCCACCCAGAGTGCATCGTCACCGGCGTCGGCCACACTCCAGACCAGTGGCGTGGCCAGCCCGGCCGCTTCGGAAAAGCGGTCGATCCAGCCGCTCCAGTAGCGTGCCAGGCCATCGATGCTGCTACCCAGCCAGAGGTTACCTTCGTGGTCTTCATACATACTGCGAATCTGCGGGTGGGAGGCGGCATTTCCGTCCTCGATGGACTCGACCAGGCGGCCGGACCGGATGCGAAGCAGGGCCGCATCGGTACCCACCCAGAGCGTGTCGGACGAATCGACGAGCAGCGCATTGATGGGTGTGCCCGCTACCGATGAGGGTGCATCGAACTCCTCGAGCCCGGTATCGGCATGGCGGTAGAGTCCTGCGCTGGTCGCGACCCACAGTTCACCGTCGTGGCGTCCAAAACCGTTCACCCGGGCGCTTTCGAGACCGTCGGGAAGTACTGTTTCTTCGGCGGGCGCGCCGTACTCGAATCGCCAGAAGCGACCGACGCCGCCGACCCACATCACCTCCCCTTCGGCGTAGAGCCCGCTGATCGGCCCAGCACCTGGCGACTCTATTGGGGTGAGGCGTCCGTCTTCGATCTGGAACAAACCGTTGCCGCCGCCGGCAATCAGCCGACCGGCATGGTCTTCGGTCATGGTTCGCACCGAGATGTCCATCGTCGCGCCGTCTTCGCCTTCGGGACCGGGGATGGCGATGAAGCTGTCGCCGTCGTAGCGCGTCAAGCCGCGGTTGCTGCCGATCCATAGATGGCCCTGCGAGTCCTGGAACAGCGCCGCGATGTCGTTGCCGGGCAGGGCCGGCTCGTTCTGTATTGTGTAATGGCGAAAACGCACGCCGTCGAAGCGTGCTAGCGCGTGCTGGGTGCCGATCCACAGATAGCCGTCCGGCCCCTGCGCGACCGAGGTGACGGAGCGTTGCGGCAGCCCGGCTTCCAGCGACCAGGTGTCGCGGACGAAATCACGGAACTGCCGTTCGGGATGGGTGGCGAAGATCTGGCCGCCGGCCAGCAGGGCGCACAGCGCGGCGAGTGTTGCCAGCAGCTTCTCCGGCCGGCTTGTCGTACCCCTCGAATCGCTTCGACCCGTGAACACGTCGTCTTCTCGAACCTCCCTTGCCGCCGTCGATTCTCGAACGGGCAGGGTCATACTAAATGCCCGAGCGTGCAAGTGGTAGCTATGCGCAACATGGATTCACCCTGGCAGGGCGCTCGTCATGTTCAGGCCAGCACTGGCCGCAGGATCCGCGCCGAGACGAACAGCACGGCCAGGACGATGGCAACGATCAGGAAGGTTCTGGGTTTCAGGCGCATCATGGCGGCAGATTCAGTCTTCGGCCACGGTGGCATGCCAGACAATCGCACGCCACTGACCGTCCTGCTTGCGAAACACGCCTGAATTGTAAAAGCGGTCCGATTCCCCGTTGTCTGCGGAGGCGACCAGGGTGAAGGTGAGCACCGCGGTGTCGCCAAACACACGGATGTTGACGTCGCGCGCGCCGTAGGTCGGGATTTCCGCCTCGGTCGCGCCACTGTCTTCCAGGCCGGCCATGATCTCGGCCTTGCCGAAGCGTGCCCCGGCCGAGCTGGTATAGACGAGGTCATCGGCCCAGAAACGATCGTGTACGGCGGCATCGTTTACCGTTGCGCCGGCCAGGAAGGTGTCCAGGAGGCTGCGCAGGGCGGCAGTGGAATCGTCACCGGCATGTATTGTCCCGGTGGTCAGCAGCAGCAAGCCAATCAGGAATCTCATCGGACGCTCCGGAAGTGGTTGGCGGTCATCCATCATAGCGCTACGGTGAAGTCCTTGTGCGAGCGACATCGTCGGGGCTGTATCGCACCCGGCAAACCCGGTATAATCCCCCGTCACATCGCAAGTCCCGTGGGGCCGTAGCTCAGTTGGGAGAGCGCAGCAATCGCACTGCTGAGGTCAGGGGTTCGATTCCCCTCGGCTCCACCATTCCCCTTTTTTCCGGTTGTCAGCCGTCGTACTTTCGAGATTTACTCGACGTCGAGGGTGTGACTTAACGACACCTCGTCACATGCTTCGCAGACCTGCGTGCGTCGGCGTTCGAACAGGCCGAGAAAGGGCGGCCTGATTTGCGGCTCATCGGCACGCGATTCCAGTTCGACCTGGCTGCGGTGTTCCTTCAGCAGGGTCTCGCGCACCAGTTCATGCAGTTCCTTTCGTCCCCGATTGTCGTCGGTGACGGTCGTGCCGCGCTGGGCGGCGTGCAGCTCGACGAGGGCATCCACGGCCGTCGCTCCCCATTGGCGTGCCGCCTGCCAGGCCTGGGCGAATTCAGCGAGTGCCCGGCGCGGGTCGGGCATGCGCGTGACCAGTTCGGCTACCCGCTCGAGTTGCCGCGGCAGGTCGGACAGCCCCAGCAGGCCGCAATCGGCATTGAGGTGCAGGCCGCTGGTGTTCATGTAGGTCACCATTTTCAGGCGGCGGTTGCGGGCAATGTGTCGGTCGGCCACCTCGAGCCGGGTGGCCTCGGCGCGCAGCAGGGTTTCGGCGGTGCGATAAAGCTTGGCTACCCTCTGGCGCGTTACGTTTCTGCGGCGAAAGTCGCAGGCGAGGTGATCGAGCATCTCGATTACCCGCGTGTCCAGCCAGACGCTGACGCCGTGGCGATTGTCGCGCGCGTGTTGATACAGCGGTGACAGGCGCGTCTTGTTGTCGATGGTCTCCGAGCGCAGGCTGACCAGGTCGAGCAGCCGGCGGTCGCACTCCTCCATCGCGGTGTCGAGTGCGGCGAGCACGGCCGGGTCTTCCTTTCCTTCCCGTCGCAGACGGATGGCGTGGTCGAGATGTTTGGCGACCCGTTCTTCGGCTGTCCTGCGTGCGACGATACGGCGTTGTTCTTCCGCTGGTGGAATGCAATCGACCAGCGAGCCGTAGACGATTTCCCAGGCCGTTGCCCCCCGGTTGGCGATGTCCTGCTCCAGCACAAGGGCATCGATGGGAGGGAGTTCATGTTTCCTTTTTCTCAGCACCGAAGGCTGCGTGCCTTCGCTCAGGCCGATGCTAGTGAATCGCCAGCTCGAATAGTTGATCGAGGTGGGCAGCCCCTCGCCCGGTGCCAGGTTGTCGATGCCGCCTTCGCGCCCGAAGTGGATACCGGAAAAGTCGCCTTCGAGGATGGGTTCGCCAACGGCCAGGTCCCTCATGTCGGCGTCGTCGAGACTGTCCCAGCCCTTGATGCGAGCCTTCTGCTGGGCGCGAAACGCCGCACCGGGCAGGTTGAGGATGTTTTCCGGCTTGAGGTCGGTGTGCGTGACGTCGTCGGCCAGCAGCTGGTGACCGTTGCGCATCAGGTTGGCGGCCATGCGCAGGCGATGGCTGAGCGAGCAATCTTCCAGCAGTCGTTTACGTGCCTGGAGGTCGGACAGCATGCCCTGTGCGCTCCAGTCGAGCACGGTCAACATCAGCTTGTTCTCGTAGTCGACCGTTACCTGGTGCAACAGCGGGCCGATGTTGCGCGTGAACCGTCCGCTCAGTTCCCGGTCCGGTACTTTCCATGCCCGCTGAGCATCGGCGAAGGGGGCTTGATCACGCGCGCTCAGCATGCTGGAGACAGTGGCCATGATCTCACTGCGGATTCGGGGATGGATCTTTGCCTGGGCCAGTAGCGCACCTGCCTGAACGCCGTGGACGTACTGGTGTGTCTGGACCAGGCGCACCAGGTCGCCGACCGACTCGAACGGAACGGCCTTGACCGCCACCCGGTGACGTCCGCTGCAGTAGGTGGCCACGTTGCGATGCGAGCCCATCACCCGCGGTGTGTTGTCGCCTTCGCGCTCCAGCGTCCACTCAACCCCTTTCATTATGAAGCGGTCGTGGTTGTGAAAGTATGCTTCGCATTCGCCCTTCGCGCCCCAGATGCGTTCCTCGGCGGTCTTGCGGTAGGAGTTCCTGGCGATACGGGACAGGCGTTCGTCGGCCTGCTCACTGACCAAGCGGCTGAAACGCGCTTCGAAGGCATTCCCCGGCGGGATGAACACGACCTTGCCGTTGTTCCTGCGAAAGGCCAGACCCCGCCGCGTGCCCAGCAGCACGCTGGTGACCGACTGCCCGAACAGGCCGTCGGTCCGCTGATTGGGGCGCATTGACAGTCTCAGTGCGACAGGGCCCCTGCGTGGCGTCTGCTCGGCGAAATCGAAACCCGTCAGTGCCGTTCGGAATGGCTCTCGTCCCCCCGTCGAGCGCCGCTGATCGATGCCGATGTTGTGATTGAAATTCTGGATCGTGGCGAGGAAGTCACGATCGTCCGGGCCGGATGCGGGCAGGAGGAAGTCGCTCATCCATTCCCCCAGTTCGCGGTTGCACTCGCTCTGTGCGTTGAGCAGCCCGAACACCTTGCGAAAGTACTCCTCGCGTAGTCTGGGGTTGTTCCGAACCTGCTCCACACTGTGGCTGCGGTTGCGCAGGTAGAGCGGGTCCTCGATGCGGGCCCAGACCCGAATCCGGCCGAGATTGAGCTCGTACTCGGTGTGCTGGTCCGAGCGGTAGTGAAAAGCCAGTTGGACATAGACGACTGCCGGGTTGTCGGTCGGAACCAGCCGCCGGGGGTGGGCTTCGAGATCGGCGAAACCGGCGCTGCGCAGTGCGGAGTCGTCCTGTCCGGAGCGTTGCTGGATCAGCGGAGTATGCGGCATGCGGCGGGAGAAGTCGCGCAGCAGCGAACCCTCCCGCTCGAGGATCTTTTGCAGGGCGGGCCCGTTCAGTCTCCGGTCTTTACCGAAGCCGAATGGCAGGCGTGCAAGCAGGAGATCGCTCAAGAGGATTCTTGTTGTTTTGGAGCCGCTGGATAGTGGAGGCACTTTACTGGAGCGGCCGGGAGGCGGCAAGTAGGGAAATCCCGGAGGCATGGGTGACCGGTGCGTCCGTTGCCCCGGGACCTGGTGTAGTCTGGGGTCTCCCGAGCCCTGAGTTGGAGAGCGGAGATGGTAAACATATGCAGGTCATGGCTGGCGCTGGTGCTGGTCGCTGTGATTGCGACCGCAGGCGCCGAGGAGCCGGACGAACCGACCACCACGCTTGCCGACGAGGTCACCCCCGATGTGACACTCGATATCGATAGCCAGCGTGCCGACGATGCACAGCGTGCGGCCCTGGTCGAATTCGTCGATGGCTTGATGGCCACCCAGCTGCGTGAACATGGCCTCGGTGCGGTCACGCTGTCGCTGGTGCGCGAAGACGAGCTCTGGCTGGCAAGGGGCTACGGGCTGGCCGATGTCGAAAGCGAACGCGAGGTGGTGCCGGAGGAAACGCTGTTTCGCATCGGTTCGGTGTCCAAGACCTTCACCTGGACGGCGGCGATGATGCTGGTCGAACGTGGCCAGCTCGACCTCGACGCCGACGTCAACGATTATCTGCAGCAGTTCAGCGTGCGAGAGGCCTTCGGCGAGCCCGTCACCATGCGCCACATCATGCATCATCGCGCCGGCTTCGAAGATACGATGCGGCTTTTCGCCGTTGCCGACGACGAGCC
>SKXY01000239.1 GCA_007128175.1 Wenzhouxiangella sp.
CACGCCTATGTCAGTGGTGGTGATGAGGGGTTGCCTGATCGGCCGGCCGTGGCCCTGCTGGGGGCACGCTTCGATATTGACAGCGACCGTTACCGCGTCGCCGAGATTCTCGAAGGCCAGAACGACGAAGCACGTTACCGCTCACCGCTGACCGAAAGCGGGGTGAACGTGAGCGAAGGCGATTACATCCTGGCGATCAACGGCCGCTCGCTCACGGCCGACGACAATATCTATCGCCGTCTGACCCTGCCGTCGGGCCAGCCGGTGGCATTGACCGTCAGTGATCGGGCCCAGGGCGGCGAGACGCGCGAGGTGCTGGTCGACCCGATCAGCGACGAAACCCCGCTGCACTACCTCGGCTGGGTGCTGGACAACCAGCGCCGGGTCACCGAGGCTACGGATGGCCGTGTCGGCTATCTCCACATTCCCGACATGGGGCCGAACGGCATCCGCGAGTTCATCAAGTGGTTCTACGGCCAGCTCCGCAAGGACGGCCTGGTCATCGACGTGCGCTCCAACGGCGGCGGTAATGTCTCGCAGATGCTGATCGAGCGTCTGGCGCGTCGTCCGATGTCGCTGGGTTATTCACGCACCATGCCGCATGCCTCGACCTATCCGAACCAGGCCTTCAACGGCCACATGGTCGCCTTGCTTGACGAGAATTCGGCATCCGATGGCGATATCTTCCCGTGGCAGTTCCGCAATGCCGGCCTCGGGCCACTGATCGGCAAGAAGAGCTGGGGTGGCGTCGTCGGCATTACCGACCACGGGCCGCTGATCGACGGCGGCAGCGTCAACGTCCCCGAGTTCGGCTTTGCCGATGTCGATGGCGATTACGTGATCGAAGGCGAGGGCGTGGAACCCGACATCGAGGTCGACAATCATCCCGCCAGCGTCATCGAAGGTCGCGACCGGCAGCTAGAACGTGCCATCGAGGAAGTCATGAACAAGATCGAATCCGACCCGCCGCGCTTCCCTGAGCGCCCGGAGCCGCCGGTCAAGCTGGACTGACCGGCTATCAAATGAATTGAAACCACGAAGAGCACGAAGGGTCTTATTTATTCTTTCTTCGTGCTCTTCGTGGTTAATCCTTTCCCATATCAACCCGTCTCCAGCCAGTCTTCAAGCGGTGGGCAAGAGCAGACCAGGTTGCGGTCGCCGTAGACGTTGTCGACGCGTGCGACCGGGGCGAAGAACTTGTTGAGTTTCAATTCCTTCACCGGCCAGCCTGCCTCGGCACGCGTGTAGGCGTGTGGCCATTCATCGGCGGCCAGTTCCAGGGCCGTGTGGGGGGCGTTTTTCAGCGGGTTGTCCTCCGCGTCCCATTCGCCGGTGGCCACTCGCTCGATCTCGCGGCGGATGGCGATCATGGCCTGGATGAAGCGGTCCAGCTCGGCCTTCGATTCGCTCTCGGTTGGCTCGATCATCAGCGTGCCCGGCACCGGCCAGGACATGGTCGGGGCATGGAAGCCATAGTCGATCAGGCGTTTGGCGACGTCTTCCTCGGTGATTCCGGCCGAATCCTTGAACGGTCTCAGGTCCACGATGCATTCGTGGGCGATGCGTCCGTTGCGCCCGGTGTAGAGGATGTCGTAGTGGCCTTCCAGGCGCTTGGCGATGTAGTTGGCGTTGAGGATTGCCACCTCGGTGGCGCGCTTGAGGCCGTCGGCACCCATCAGGCGAATGTAGACCCAGGAAATCGGCAGGATGCCGGCGCTGCCCCAGGGGGCAGCGGCCACGGCCGGGTTGGCGCCGTGGTCGGGGCCGAGCAGGCCGCTGGGATGGCCGGGAAGGAACGGGACCAGGTGCTTGCGCACGCCCACCGGACCGATGCCCGGGCCGCCGCCGCCGTGCGGAATGCAGAAGGTCTTGTGCAGGTTCAGGTGGCAGACATCGGCGTAATCGGCAATGCGCGACCAGCCGACCAGCGCGTTGAGGTTGGCCCCGTCGAGATAGACCTGGCCGCCGGCGGCGCGCACCTTGTTGCAGATGGTGACCACGTCTTCCTCGAACACGCCGTGGGTGGACGGGTAGGTGATCATCAGTGCGGCCAGCTTCTCGCGGTTTTTCTCGATCTTGGCTCCCAGGTCGTCCAGGTCGATGTTGCCCTGCTTGTCGCATTTGACCACGACGATGTCCATGCCGGTCATCTGGGCGCTGGCCGGGTTGGTGCCGTGGGCCGAGGAGGGGATCAGGCAGACCGTGCGGTGGGCTTCGCCACGTGATTCGTGCCAGCCCTTGATGGCCAGCAGGCCGGCGTATTCGCCCTGCGAGCCGGCATTGGGCTGCAGCGACACACTCGCGAATCCGGTTATTTCGGCCAGCCAGCCCGACAACTCGTCGATGAGCTGGTGGTAGCCGCGTGCCTGGTCCCAGGGGCAGAAGGGATGCAGTTCGGCGAACTCCGGCCAGGTCACCGGAATCATTTCGGCGGTGGCGTTGAGCTTCATGGTGCACGAGCCCAGCGGAATCATGGCGTGGGCCAGGCTGAGATCCTTGTTCTCCAGGCGTTTGAGGTAGCGCAGCATCTCGGTCTCGGAGTGGTACAGGCCGAAGACCTCGTGGGTCAGGATGTCGCTGCTGCGCTGCAGTGAAGCCGGAATGGTCGTGTGCTTATCGCCCAGCTCGGCATCGATGTCGAGGACATCGGCCGCCTGGTCACTGAACAACTCGAGCAGGCGAGCGACGTGGTGCTTGCGGGTCTGCTCGTTGATCGACAGTCCGATGCAGCCTTCGCGGTCGGCGCGCAGGTTGATGCCGGCCTCATGTGCGCGGTGCAGGATGGCCTGTCGTTGCGGCTCGTCGACGCGCACTGACAGGGTGTCGAAAAAATGGTCGTGTTCGAGTTCAAGGCCCGCGCTGCGAATGCCATGGGCAAGAATGCAGGTGTGGCGGTGGATGCGCCCGGCGATCTTATTCAGGCCTTCGGGGCCGTGCCAGACGGCGTAAAAGCCGGCCATGACCGCCAGCAGCGCCTGGGCGGTGCAGATATTGCTCATCGCCTTCTCGCGACGAATGTGCTGCTCGCGCGTCTGCAGCGCCATGCGCAGCGCCGGGTGGTCGTGGCGGTCCCTGGACACGCCGATGATTCGTCCCGGAACGTTGCGTCGATAATCCTCGCGGGTGGCGAAGAAGGCCGCATGCGGGCCGCCGTAGGCCATGGGCACGCCAAAGCGCTGGGATGAACCAACCACGCAGTCGGCGCCGGCTTCGCCGGGGCTCTTGAGCATCACCAGCGCCATCAGATCGGCGGCCACCGCGGCCAGCGCGCCCTTGTCGTGGGCCTTCGCGACCAGATCGTCCAGTTCGGCGACGCGGCCGTCGCTGCCGGGATACTGGACAAGGATGCCGAAACAGTCGGTTTCGGCCAGCGCATGAGACAGGTCATCGCACACGCGCACCTCGAGATCCAGGTGACGCGCGCGGTTGGCGACCACGTCGATGGTCTGCGGCAGGCAGTTGGCGTCGACGAGGAACACGTTGCTCTTGTTCTTGCGATTGACGCGCTTGAGCATGGCCATGGCCTCGGCAGCGGCGGTGGCCTCGTCGAGCAGCGAGGCGTTGGCCAGCTCCATGCCGGTCAGGTCCATGACCATTTGTTGGTAGTTGAGCAGACCTTCGAGGCGGCCTTGCGAGATTTCGGCCTGGTAGGGGGTGTAGGCGGTATACCAGCCCGGGTTTTCCAGAACGTTCCTGAGGATCACTGGCGGCGTGATGGTCGGGTGGTAGCCCAGACCGATCATGCTGTGGTGAACGGAGTTGTGGTCGGCCATGCCTCGAATCTGCTCGAGCACGCGCTCCTCGTTGTCGCTTCTGGGCAAATCCAGCGGCCGCTCCTGGCGAATGCTGCCGGGCATGGTCTCGAGCATCAGCGCCTCGGTGGATTCGGCGCCGACGGTGTCGAGCATGGCGGTGATGTCGGACTCGCGCGGGCCGATATGGCGGTCGATGAAGTCGTCGTGCGACTCGAGACGGTGCAGCGGGGTCGATGCCTTGGGGGTATCGGTCATGTGATCACTCTCGGGGTATCGAACAGGTAATGGTCGACCAGCAGGAAGGCGAAAAGCGCCATCAGGTAGACGACCGAATAGTGAAACATCTGCATGGAAAGTTGCTCGTCGTCGCTTCTCATCAGCGCGATGGCGTAACCGAGAAAGCCGATATTGAGCACGGTGGCACCGGCCAGGTAGGCCAGGCCGCTCATGCCGGTCAGCCAGGGCAGCAGCGTGACCAGCACCAGGATGATGCTGTAGAACAGGATCTGCCAGCGGGTGAATTTCACACCGTGGGTGACCGGCAACATCGGCACGTTGGCCGCCGCGTAGTCGTCACGCCGGTGAATGGCCAGGGCCCAGAAATGCGGTGGCGTCCACACGAACACGATCAAAAACAGGATCAGAGCGTGGCCGTGGATCTCGCCGGTCACCGCGGTCCAGCCCAGCACCGGCGGAATCGCGCCTGCGGCACCGCCGATGACGATGTTCTGGGGTGTGGCCCGCTTTAGCCAGGCGGTGTAGATGATGGCGTAGCCGATCAGACCGGCGAACGTAAGGACGGCCGTCAGGACGTTGATGAAGGTGAACAACAGGACCATGGAGACCACGGCCAGGGCCGAGGCAAAACCGATCACCTGCGGCTTGCTGAGCTGATTGCTCGCCAACGGGCGGTGACGGGTACGGGTCATGACGCGGTCCGCCCGTTCGTCAAGCAGGTGGTTGATGGCCGCCGCGCTGGCCGCCGCCAGGCCGATGCCCAGCGAGCCGGCAAGCAGAGCATCAAGGGGAATCATGCCCGGAGTGGCCAGCGCCATGCCCACCACGGCGGTGAACACGATCAGGGCGACGATGCGCAGCTTGCACAAGCCGAGAAACTGCCGGGTCTGCTTTAGGGCGGTGGCGGTCATGAATCCGGTTGCTGACGGGGCTGCGGTGGCTGGTCGGTCCGGGTCCAGGTCAAAAGGCGCCTGAGGTCGCGGCGCATGCCGTTGAAGTCCGAACCGTCGGGGTACCGCAATATTATATTGGCCTGCGGGTCAAGAATGTAGCTGACTGGCACTGATTGGTCCTCGGGCAGCAAGGAGAGAAACTCTTGCCCCGCTTCTCCGGCAAAGATGCGAATCCCAGCCTCCAGCGCCTCGATCTCGGCCAGCGTTTCGGTCTCGATACGCTCCGGGGTCACCAGGGTGATATCCACTTCCGGTTGATGACGGTCCTGGGCGCGACGCACCTGGCGCATCCAGTACAACGTTTCCACGCAAGACTCTCCGCAGGCTCCATCACTGACGTACAGCAACTGCCACTGGTCCAACAGATCGGATTGCTCAGCAACCAGGCCATCGACTGTCTCCAGGCGGAATTCCGGCAAGGAGTGGGGCGGCTGGATAAGCTCGCCATGATTGCGGGTTTCGGCCGGACGCCACTGGAACCACTCACTGTGCATCAGTACGGCGATGACGACGGGCAGAAAGAACACCGCGAAAACGGCGATGATGGTGGTGCGATTCATGGTCGGCGAAAGCTCCTGATGGTTAGTGTCAGCCAGATGATGAAAACGACCGCGCCAATGGTCATCCACTGGAAGGCATAGGCGCGATGGCGTTCCGGCCCGAAGGTAACCGGTTGCCATTCGTCGCCGCTGAGGTGGGACGGGTGCTCCGGATCGAGCAGGATGACCTGCTCCTGAACTGGTTCGCCGAGCCCCTGGCGGATGTTGTCGAGGTCGAAGTAGGTCATCAAGTTGGGCCAGTGGTTCGGGTCGAGCGCGGCGGCACGCCCGATCTCGAGACCTACGCGTGGCGGATCGGCGAGGCGGCCCTGGATGATGACTTCGCCGTCATCAGTGTCGAACTCAGGCGGGCTCGACCGTTGCGGCATCGGCTGCCAGCCCCGGTTGACCATCCAGATGCGATCCGAGCCGGTCGGGCGGAACGGCGTGAACACGTGCACGCCTGGGTTCATGTTGCGGACCTGGTTGTCGAGCAGTACGTGTCGCTCGGTGTCGAAGTGGCCGACTGCCGTGATGCGGGCATAGCGGGCCGAATCGGGAGAGTCGCCCCGGTCCAGCGAGAGCACCGGTGCTGTCTGCCAGTCATCCAGTAACTCATCCTTGTAGTCGGCCCGATCAAGCTGCCACATCGCCAGTTTCAGGCAGAGCAGCAACACGACGAGTGCCGCCACATGCGGCAGAATGCGACGCCAGAGGGGGACTCTTTCCCTGCTCACCACGCCCACCGCTTATAATGACGCTCACATTCAGCGCGGAACGCACCTTTGTTGAGCAAGGTCCTGATTCTCGGAGTATTCGCAGTCATTCTCTATACCCTGGCGTCGAGCTTCTATTTTCTCGTACGTGATTCAGGCGATGGTGAACGGACGGTCAAGCGACTGAGCTGGCGGGTCGGTCTGTCGCTCGGGCTCGTTGTCATGTTGTGGGTCGGCTTTCACCTTGGCTGGATCGAGCCGCAGGGCGTCAACCCGGTGCAGTATCCCGCGTCCCCCGGTGGTTGAATTGTGATGTCGTCAGAGTTTGCCGAGGACGTTTTCGGCGCTTGAGACCCGGAATTCTCCGGGTGGATCGACCAGGAGATGGCGCACAACCCCATCCTCGATGATCATGGCGAATCGTTGGGACCGGTGCCCCAGACCGAATGCCGTGGCATCGAGTTCCAGGCCAAGGGCGCGAGTGAAATCGCCGTTTCCGTCGGCTGCCATCAGGACGGCGTCACCGGCACCCGAGGATGTGCCCCAGGCCTCCATCACGAAGATGTCCTGAACCGCCATGCAGACAATCCGGTTGATGCCGGTAGCCTTGATGTCCTCGGCCAGCTCGATAAAGCCGGGAAGGTGTCTGGCGGAACAGGTGGGGGTGAATGGCCCTGGTACGGCAAACAGTACAACCCTGCCGGCCCCGAGCAATTCTTGCGCGGGGCGGGTGGCCGGTCCGTCGGCGGTCATCACGGTCAGCGTGACCTCTGGGATATTTTCGCCGACGGCGATAGTCATGTTCAGTCGCCCAGTGCCTGTTTGACGGCCTTGAGCAGTTCCTTCTTGTCGACCGGCTTGGTGATGTAGGCAGCGGCGCCCTGGCGCATGCCCCATACCCGGTCGGTTTCCTGGTCCTTGG
>SKXY01000195.1 GCA_007128175.1 Wenzhouxiangella sp.
GAGCCCGATTGCCGCAAGGCGGCAAATACGAGCAGGTGCGTGACAACGTCAACACCCACCGGCTGGCCACGGTCTGCCAGGAATCCAAGTGCCCGAACATCGGCGAGTGCTGGACCAACGGTGTGGCCACCATCATGCTGATGGGCGATGTCTGTACCCGGGCCTGTCGCTTCTGTTCGGTCGATACCGGCAATCCGCGCGGTTGGCTGGATCCGGAAGAGCCGGCGAACTCGGCCGAATCGGTGCGCATCATGGATCTCAAGTACGTGGTGCTGACCTCGGTCGACCGCGACGATCTCGACGACGGTGGTGCCGGGCACTACGCCGCCTGCATCCGCGAGATCAAGAAGGTCAACCCGCAAACAGCCGTCGAGGCGCTGACGCCGGACTTCCAGGGTCGGCTGCACGATGTCGAAACCGTGGTCGATTCGGGGCTGGAAGTCTTCGCCCAGAATGTCGAGACTGTTCGCCGCCTGACCCACCCGGTGCGTGATCCGCGTGCCGGCTACGAGCAGACGCTCAAGGTACTCGAACACGCCAAGCGTTATCGCCCCAAGGTGCTGACCAAGACCAGCCTGATGCTGGGGCTGGGCGAGACAACCGAGGAAGTCATCGAGACCATGGACGACCTGCGCGCCATCGGCGTCGATATCGTTACCTTCGGCCAGTATCTCCGGCCCACGGTCAACCACCTGCCGGTCGAACGCTACGTCACGCCCGAAGAGTTTCGCCAGTTGCGCGAGATTGGCCTCGAAAAGGGCTTTCTCGAAGTGGTGTCCGGACCGCTGGTGCGCTCGAGTTATCGTGCCGACCGCGTGTTCGAGAAGAACAACTGCGGTATCGACGACAGCGCGGCCTGATGGGGCGAGGCCTGAATGCCGGGGAGCGCAAAGTCCTGCTGGATCGACTGGCCAGTCTGCTCGACCAGGCCCGCGTGCAGCGCCGCACAATGACCTACCTGGAAGTGGCCGACGCGCTGGCCATGCCCCCGCCGCTTCGCATCCACAAAACTTCTCGCCTGGTCGAGATTCTGCTCAAGCGTGATGCCGAGGCCGGACGCCCCTTGCGGTCGGCCCTGGTCACCAGCCGCGCCCGGCCGGGTCGGCCGGCCGAGGGATTCTTCGATCGCGCCCGCCGCCTGGGTTTGTTCGACGGCGAGGATCCCGATCGGTTCCACGATGCCTTGCTCGACGAACTGTTTGCCTGACCTGGCCGGCGAGAATCGGTGTACACTCATCGCGGCGCCGCCGGCGCACTCCCTTGTCGAACCCGTGAGTCTTCAATGAACAAGACCGTACCGCTTCTACTGCTGGCCATTGTGTGGCTGGCAGCCTGTGAACAGGACCGTACCGAGACCATGACCTCCACCGAGCCTGAAACCTTCGCCGATCTGCCCCAGCCACCCGTAGCCGAGCGCCGCGACCACGTCGTCAGCGCGCCGGGCGGTGAGCGAGTCGATCCGTGGTACTGGCTGCGCGACGACGAGCGTGCCGATGCCGACGTGCTGGAGTATCTCGAGGCGGAAAATGCCTACGAGCAAGAGATGCTGGCGCACCTGTCCGACCTGCGCGAGGAACTGGTCGGGGAAATGCGCGCACGCATCGCCGAAGACGATTCCACAGTGCCCTGGTACGACCGCGGCTATTGGTATTACACCCGCTTCGAGCAGGGACATGAATATCCGATCTACGCGCGCCGCAAGGGCGAACTGGACGCGGACGAGGAAATCCTGCTCAACGTCAATGACAAGGCCGAGGAGCATGACTTTTACCAGGTCGGCGGCTGGGACGTCAGCATGGATGGTCAGCGCCTGGCCTGGCTTGAGGACACCGTCGGTCGTCGGCAGCACCGGCTGATGATCAAGGAGCTTGATAGCGGCGAGGTCATTGATACGGGCATCACCGGCGTGTCCAGCCTGTCCTGGACGGCCGACAATGATGTTCTCTACTACGTCGAAAACGAACCGGAGACGCTGCGCTCCTGGCGTGTGCGCCGTTATCGGGTTGGTGAGGAAGGCACGGGTGAGCTGGTTTACCAGGAAGACGATACTGCCTTCTACACCCACATTTCGCGCACCAAGTCGAACGAGTTCAATTTCATATACCTGCGCTCCACGGTCTCCAGCGAGATGCACGTCATACCGGCTGCCGATACCCATGCCGACTTCGAACTGTTCTACCCGCGCGAGCGCGATCACGAATATGCCGCGGATCATTTCGGCGATCACTGGATCATTCGCACCAATCACCAGGCGCCGAACTTCCGCATCATGAAAGTGGCCCTGGACGATCATGCCGACCGTGAGGCCTGGGTGGATGTGATCGGCCACGAAGAGGATATCTTCATCCATGAATTTGATGCCATGGCGGACTTCCTCGCCGTTGGCGAGCGTTCCGAGGGCCTGCGCCGCGTTCGCATCCACGACTGGGAAAGCGGGCAGTCGGAAGTGCTGACTTTTGATGAAGCGGCCTATGCGGCCTTCCTGGGGACCAATGCCGATCAGTCGGCCTCGACCTTGCGCTTTGTCTATACCACGATGGCCATGCCGACGTCCACTTGGGAACTGGACGTGGCCAGTGGCGAGCGAACGCTGCTCAAGCGAGACGAGGTCCCGGGAGGATTTGACTCCGACGACTACGTCATTCGACGGGAGTGGGCCGAAGCGCGGGACGGCACAATGGTGCCGGTCTCCATTCTGCATCACCGTGACACGCCGCTCGACGGATCGGCTCCACTGTACCAGTATGCCTATGGGTCCTATGGTCGTAGTAGCGACCCGACCTTCGCCACCGGCCGCCTGAGCCTGGTCGATCGCGGCTTCGTTTTCGCCATCGCCCATATCCGCGGCGGGCAGGAAATGGGCAGGCACTGGTACGACGAGGGGCGAATGCTCAACAAGATCAATACTTTCACCGACTTCATTGATGTGACACGTCATCTTGTCGGCGAAGGGCTGGTGGACGCTGAGCGAGTGTTCGCCATGGGCGGCTCGGCCGGGGGGCTGCTGGTGGGTGCGGTGGTCAACATGGCGCCGGAATACTACCGGGGCGTGGTCGCACACGTGCCATTCGTCGACGTCGTCACCACCATGCTCGACGAGTCGATTCCGTTGACCACCAACGAATACGACGAGTGGGGCAATCCCGCCGATCCCGAGTATTACGACTACATGTTGTCCTACTCGCCTTACGATAACGTGCGCGAGCAGGACTACCCGGCCATGCTGGTCACCACCGGCCTGTGGGATTCCCAGGTGCAATACTGGGAGCCGGCCAAGTGGGTCGCGAAATTGCGCGCGAAAAAGACCGACGACAATCCGCTGCTGCTGCATACCAACATGTCGGCCGGTCATGGTGGCGCGTCCGGGCGATTTCGACGTTTGGAACAAACGGCGGCCGAGTATGCGTTCATGCTCGATCAGGCCGGATTGAAATAGCGGAAGGATGACCACGATGGGAGGGTTGTGATGAAGATGGTAATGCCCCGCACGATGCTGCTGGTGATAGTGGCCGGCATGTTGCTGACCGGATGCGCGACCATGTCGCCGGAAGAGTGTGCCGTCGCTGACTGGGAGCGGATCGGCGAAATGGATGCCCGCTCCGGGCAGGGCATGGACTACTTTGCCCGTCGTGCCAGTGATTGTGCCGATGCCGGCTACCCGGCCGACCAGACCGCCTGGACCCGGGGCTGGGATGTCGGCATCACTTGGTTCTGTACCCGCAACAACGGTTTCCGCCAGGGCCTGAACGGCTATCGTTACGGCCAGATTTGCCCGGGTCATATCGAGCAGGAGTTTCTTGAGGGCTATGAAACCGGGTATGCCATTTACCAATACGGTGATCGCGTCGACCGTACGGCCTCGGAAATCGAGCGCGAGCGCGCAAGGCTGGCCGACCTGCAATCCGAGCGCCCGCGTGACCAGGAGGCAATTGCCGAAACGCGCGACCGGCTGGCCGTGCTTCGGGATCGCCTGCGCAGGGAGGAGCTGGAGCTGGCACGCCTTGAGGGGTTGGCCCAGGGACAGGGATTCCCGATTACGCTGTAACACCGGGATCGTTCGCGATCACGGCTGGCGAAGTAGCTTGCGTACCTCGACCACCCCGCTGTCGTTGCGGCTGTGGTGTCGGCTGAAACCCAGGCTGCGGGCCAGTGCCAGCATCGGCTCGTTGTCTTCCAGTACCAGCCCGTAGAGCACGGCAATGCCCTTCTTGCGCGCCCATTCGACGGCACGAGCTAGCAGGTAGCGCCCCAGGCCCTGGCGCTTGAGATCGCCGCCGACGATGATGGCAAACTCGGCCTGGTCGCCTTCCTCGTCCAGCACCACGCGAACGACCGCGCCGATCAGGGCTTCATCGGGCGGTTTGGCCTCTACCAGCACCAGGGCGAACTCGCGCTTGGTATCGATGTGGGCCAGCTTCGAAGCGTATTGCGGCGTCAGCTCCTTGATCGGGTGCATGAAGCGCATGCGTACTTCATTGGGGGTCAACTGCAGGAAGCTGCGTCTGAGCACGGGGGCGTCGGACCCCTGCATGGGGCGCAGCAGAAAACGACGCCCGTCGGCCAGTTCGATGGCCTCGCACCAGGGCCGTCCAAGGGACAGGCGGGTAAACGGGTAACGACGTGTCTGTCGAGAGGGGGTCACCCTTGCGGCTAGCGCATCTTGCTCTGCAACTCGTCGAGTGCTTCGGCGCCCGGGTTGAGACGCTCGAAGTCGATATCGCGCAGTGGGTGCTGTGCCGTGCCCGAGAGCTGGTGAAACTCGGGCTGGTCGGCATTGAGATAGAGCAGTCCGGTTACGATCTTGCCGTCGGCACGATGACGTTCGAGGTATTCGAGTGCATGCGCCCGGTCGCCAGGATCGTAGTCCGATTCCAGCTTGCGGAATCGGATGACTGAGTCGTCATGCAGTTTCACCGGCAATTCCTCGCCTTCGTCGTAGCTTGCCTCGATGGCGTCAGCCGGCTCGACCAGATCAGCGTTATTGACCGATTCGTGGTGCTCGCGCGTCCAGGCGTAGCTCTTGGTCGAGCCCTCGTGGTCGTTGAAGGTCACGCAGGGGCTGATGACGTCGAGCACGGCGCAGCCCGGGTGGGCCAGGCCGGCCTTGATCAGCGGCACGAGCTGATCCTTGTCGCCGGAAAAACTGCGCGCGGCAAAGCTGCCGCCCAGCGAAATGGCCGCGGCGACCGGGTCGATGGCCTGTTGGTGGTTCTCGATACCCGCCTTGCTCTTGCTGCCCGGGTCGGCCGAGGCCGAGAACTGGCCCTTGGTCAACCCGTAGACGCCGTTGTTTTCGATGATGTAGAGCAGGTTGATGTTGCGACGTACGGCATGGGCGAACTGGCCCATGCCGATGGAGAGCGAGTCGCCGTCGCCGGAAATACCCACGGCGATCAGGTCGCGGTGTGCGGCCAGGGCACCGGTCGCGACCGATGGCATGCGGCCATGCACGGAGTTGAAACCGTGAGCGCCGTTGAGGAAATAGGCCGGTGTTTTCGACGAGCAGCCGATGCCCGACATCTTGATCACCTGTTCCGGCTTGATGGCCAGTTCCCAGAAAGCCTGCACCAGCGCGGCGGTCACCGAATCGTGCCCGCAACCGGCGCACAGTGTGGACATGCCGCCTTCATAGTCGCGGATGGTCAGTCCCAGGGGATTGCGGCGCTGACCGACCCACTGCACTCTCGGCTTGGTGATGAAACTCATGCCACTGCCTCCTTGCGAATGTGGTTACGGATGCGCTCGCTGATCGCAGTGGAGGGGATCGGCAAGCCGTTGTAGTGCAGGATCGAGACCAGCTTGCCCGGGTCAGCGCGTGTCTCCAGCCTTAGCAGCGAGCGCATCTGGCCATCCCGGTTCTGTTCGACGACAAAGACGGTGGCATGCTCATCGATAAAGGTCTGTACTTCGTCACTGAAAGGAAAGGCTCTCAGCCTGAGATAATTGGCGTGTATGCCGCGGTTGGCCAGTTGATCCAGTGCTTCGGTGACAGCACCGTGTGACGAGCCGAACGCAATGACGCCAATGTCGCTATGGTGTCCGCAGTCGGTGCGGACAGGTTGCGCCACCAGGCCGCGGGCTGTTTCCCACTTGTCGAGCAACCGGTCGATGACGTCCTGGTACTCGTCTGCATCCTCGGTGTAGCCCCCGAGGCGATTGTGCCCGGAGCCGCGCACGAAATAGGCGCCCTTGCGATGGGAGCCGGGCAGGGTGCGGTAGGGGATGCCGTCACCGTCGACGTCGTCAAAGCGGTGGAAGGCATCGAGCTGATCGAGTTCCTCTGCACTGAGTATCTTGCCGCGGTCGGGCCGGTAGTCGTCGTCCCACGACAGTTTCGGCGTCATCCAGTCGTTCATGCCGATGTCGAGATCCGACAGCACGAACACCGGTGTCTGCAGCCGGTCGGCCAGGTCGAAGGCGGCCACGGACAACTCAAAGCACTCGTGCGGGTCGGCCGGCAAAAGGACCGGATGGCGGGTATCGCCATGCGAGCAGTAGGCCGCGGCCATCAGGTCGCACTGCTGGGTGCGTGTCGGCATGCCGGTCGACGGTCCGACACGCTGCACATCGAAAATCACCGCGGGAATCTCGGTGTAGTAGGCGAAGCCGATGAACTCCCCCATCAGCGAAATTCCGGGCCCGGAGGTCGGCGTGAAGGCGCGGGCGCCGGCCCAGTTGGCACCGATGACCATGCCGGCGGCAGCCAGCTCGTCCTCGGCCTGGATGACGCAGAAGCGTTTCTCGCCGGTGTCCGTATCGGTGCGGTAGCGCTTGCACAGCGACTCGAAGGCATCCATCAGCGAGGTTGATGGCGTGATCGGATACCAGGCACTCACGGTGGCGCCAGCATACAGACAGCCGAGTGCAGCCGCCTGGTTGCCGTCGATCAGGATATGGTCATTGGTGCCGCTCATCGCCTCGGCCCGGACCGGCAAAGGGCAGTCGAAATGTTCCTTCGCATAATCGTGGCCCAGTGCAATGGCCTGCATATTGGGTTCGATCAGCTTCTTCTTGGCCGCGAAGGTCTCCTCGATCAATTCGCGAACGATATCGCGGTCGATATCCATCAGCGCGCACAAGGCACCGACATAGGCGATGTTCTTCATCAGGA
>SKXY01000260.1 GCA_007128175.1 Wenzhouxiangella sp.
GGCCTTCACCACGAATCCGCGCAGCACGTGTTCGAAGGTCTGGCGGACCTCGGCGCGGTATTCACGGCCCATTTGCTGCGCAACCTGCGGAACTTCCGGCCGCATATCGACCGCGGCGCCGCGCTGGTCTCGCTGGCTGCGCTGCGCTGCGCGCTCATGTGCGAGCGAGGCGGCCTCTTCGTTGAGGACGACGATGTATTGTCCCGGAATCGGCTCTTTGGCAAAGCGCAGTTCAGCGGCAGTTGCGGTGGTGAGGAACGTGGCAGCCAGCATGAAAACGCCGGCAAACCGGAGGAGGGAATTGCTTAAAGACATCAAGTTTTCTCCCAGTCGATCTGTTTTTTTGTGGGTCCCCTTGATCGTTACCCAGGCCCCACTTCTCCCTGAGCCGCTAGAGGGTATACATGATCCGGTGCGTGAAAATCCACCTTGAACGGGAATGGATTCCCGAATTTGTGATGGGTATCACTTTCAATTAATCAAAAACAGAAACTCATCGAGCGAAAATTTCATTGAGTCGAGGAATTCTTGACCTGCAGCACGTTGTGATGCCGCACAATGGGATACCGACAATCCAGCAACTGCGCTGACGAGGCAATCACATATGTCCATGGAAACCGATCGCTATCCGTCGATGATGAAGGCGTTGCGCGAAAATTTCGATCGCGGTCTGACACGACCGCTGGGCTGGCGGCGGGCTCAGCTGGGCGCGATGGCGCGGATGCTCCGCGAGAACGAGAAGCAAATCGCCAGAGCGCTCGCGACCGACCTCGCCAAGCCTGACCAGGAGGTCTACCTGGGCGAGTTGTCACTGTTGTTCAGCGAAATACGCCATGCCCAGCGCCAACTGCGCCGCTGGACGCGTCCACGCCGTGTGCACACGCCCCTGGTCGGTCAGCCCGCTCGCAGCTGGGTACAACCTGAACCGCTGGGTGTGGTGCTGATCATGGGGGCCTGGAACTACCCGGTGCAATTGGTACTCAGCCCCCTGATTCCGGCGCTGGCGGCTGGCAATTGTGCTGTGATCAAGCCCTCGGAGATTGCCGCTGCGACCGCTGCCTTGATGGCCAAGCTGATTCCACGTTATCTCGACAGCAATGCGGTGAAAGTGGTTGAGGGAGCAGTGGAGGAGACCACCGAACTGCTCAAGCAGCGTTTCGATCACATTCTCTACACTGGCGGTGCCCATGTCGGACGTATCGTCATGCGGGCGGCGGCAGAGCATCTCACCCCGGTGACACTGGAGCTGGGCGGGAAGAGTCCGTGCGTGATCGACGAGGACGCCGACCTGGTCTCGGCAGCGCGGCGTCTGACCTGGGGAAAATGCCTGAATGCCGGGCAGACCTGTATCGCGCCGGACTACGTGCTGGTCACGCGGGATCGGCGCGACGAGTTGATTTCTGCCATCGGTGACGAACTGGACGCCATGTACGGCAAAGACAGGCTGAAAAGCGGTGATTATGCAAAGATCATCAATCGCCGTCATTTCGATCGCCTGATCGGATATCTTGACGACGGCGAGGTCGCCATCGGCGGGCAGTACGACGAGGGCAGCTGTCGGATCGAGCCGACCGTGTTGACTGGCGTGGGTGCCGAAAACGATATCATGCGCGAGGAAATCTTCGGCCCAATTCTGCCCATCATCGAGGTGGACAGCCTGGAAGAGGCGATTGCCTTCGTTCGGCAGCGCGACAAACCATTGGCTGCCTACCTGTTCACGCGTTCCCGGGTCAGCGAACGGGTGTTCGTCGAGTCAGTCAGTACCGGCAACCTGTGCATCAACGATGTCCTGATGTTCATGTCAGTACCGGAGCTGCCCTTCGGGGGCGTTGGCATGAGCGGCATGGGGCAGTACCACGGCAAGGCCGGCTTCGATCGCTTCTCGCACCTCAAGGCGGTAATGAAGCGTAGCCGCTTCCCGGAGATCACGATAAGGTTTCCGCCCTATACCGACTTCAAGCTGCGATGGCTCAAGCGACTGGGGTGATTGAAGCTGTTGTGCTGTCTCAGGGCTGCCGAGTTTGCCGGGTACTGTGCATTCCGGCTATCGGGTTGCGCACGGTTCGGATCAAGTTGCCGATCAAAAGCATCGTTCATGTCGGTATGATGCCGTTTCGATCCATTCACTAGTGCACAAGATTGCCGGGGCCAGATCCATGTCCAGAACCGAAGAACTCGCTCGACTCGACCTTCAGCACCTGTTTCACCCGTCCACCGACCTCAAGGGCCACGGCCAGACCGGGCCGTTGATCTGGGATCGAGGTGAGGGTGTCTACATCCACGACACCGAGGGGCGGAAGTATCTCGAAGGCATGGCCGGGTTGTGGTGCACCGCACTCGGCTACGGTGAGAAAGAACTGGCCAGGGTAGCGGCGGGGCAGATGGAAAAGTTCTGTTACGGGCCGCTGTTTGCCGGCAAATCCAATGAACCCAGCATTCGCCTGGCGGCCAAGCTGGCCGATTGGGTGCCGATCGAGGGCGCACGCTTCCTGTTCGGTTGCTCCGGCTCCGATGCCAACGACACCCAGGTCAAGCTGATGCGGTATTACCACAATGCCATCGGCAAGCCCGAGAAGAAAAAGATCCTCTCGCGCGGCAATGGCTATCACGGCGTCACCCTGGCATCGGCGGCCTTGACCGGCCTGCCGGCCTTTCACAAGCACTTTGATCTGCCGGGCGATGACGTCATTCACTTGACCGCGCCGCATCACTACCGCCAGGCCGAGCCGGGCGAAAGCGAGGAAGAGTTTTCGCAGCGTCTGGTTGACGAACTCGAGCGGGTGATCGAGCGTGAGGGCGGTGACACCATCGCCGCCTTCATCGCCGAGCCACTCATGGCTGCGGGAGGGGTGATTCCGCCCCCGGCCGGCTATTTCGAGAAGATCCAGCCGATTCTCGCCGCGCACGATATCCTGTTCATCGATGACGAAGTGGTTTGTGGTTTCGGTCGCACGGGCAATGACTTCGGTTGCCAGACCTGGAGTATCCGCCCCGACACCATGACCATGGCCAAGGCGCTGTCATCGGCTTACCTGCCGATCTCGGCGGTGGCTGTGCCGCCGTTCATGTACGAGGCCATCGAGGAGGCTGCCGGAGGGCTGGGGATGTTTGCCCATGGCCTGACCTATGCCGGTCATCCGGTGGCTGCCGCGGTGGCGGTGCGCAACCTGGAACTGATGGAGGAGCGTGGCGTCATGGCACATGCCGCGCTCATGGGCGAGATACTTGAACAGCGACTGGCGCCTTTGGCCGATCACGAGCTGGTCGGCAACCTGCGAGGGAAGGGCCTGATTGCCGGCCTGGAACTGGTTGCCGACAAGGCGACCGGCAAGCCGTTTGCACCCGAGCGGAAGATGGCGTTCAAGGCCGCTGCCGCCTGCCTGGACGAGGGGCTGGTGGTACGCGCACTGCCCGGCGACACCATCGCCATCTGCCCGCCGCTGATCATCAACGAGGCCCAGATCGATGAACTGGTCGACAAGCTGGGTCGCGGGCTGGACCGGGCGGTCGGTTAGCGGTAGTCGGCACCAAACCTGGGTGTGCTCTACCGGCAATTGGGTGAGGCGTCGGGCAGAGAAACGAAAAATGGAAATCGTAAAACGGGGGGTGGGCTGGCAGCTCTCGTCAGGCTGAATTGGCCAATGGCAGGGGGATAGCCATTGGCCCGCCTCCCAGCAACGAGGGCATCGAGCGTGCCCTCGTTTTACGTTTCACGATTTACGTTCAAATCAGTCGCCCATCTGCGACTGTAAATACCGTTCCTCACCAATTCGCTCGACCAGTTCGAGCTGGGTTTCCAGCCAGTCGACGTGGCCTTCCTCGTCTTCGAGGATGGTCTGAAACAGGTCGCGGCTGACATAGTCGCGCACCGACTCGGCATATTCGACCGCGTTGCGGTAGAGTTCGATGCCCTCGTGTTCCAGTGCCAGGTCACAACGGATGGCCTCGATAGGGCCTTCACCAACGCGAAGCCGACCCAGATCCTGCAGGTTGGGCAGGCCTCCGAGGAAAAGGGTGCGCTTGATGAATTCATCGGCGTGCTTCATTTCGTCGATGGATTCCTCGTACTCCTTTTCCGCCAGTTTTTTCAGCCCCCAGTCCTCGTACATACGCGAGTGGAGGAAATACTGGTTTATGGCCGTCAGTTCGGCCTTGAGTGCCTGGTTGAGGAATTCGATAATCTTGCGGTCGCCCTTCATGGATTCTGTTTCTCCTGCATTCATGGCTATCGGTACACAGGATAACCCGCCAGAGGAGAATCTGGCGAGAACGAGCCGGCATTTCTGCGCGTTGTGGCGGGCCCGAGGAGGGCTCAGGCGACCATTGGCAGACTGACTGCCCTGGGAGGTGAGACGGCCTGTTGACGCCCAAGGGCCTGGTCGAGTACTTCCAGAGCGTAGTCGTGACACGTTCCGCAACAGTCGGCGCACCCGCTCAGGGCCTGCACCTCACCGAGCGTCGTGCAACCATCCTTGACCATCCTGTGGATGGCGCGCTCCGTAATCGCGTTGCAGACACATACATACATGGGGTAAGTATAACGAAATGAGAATCATTGTCAATAGTGTTCGTGTTGCGATTGAGCGAGATGCCGAGGGGGAATGTGGCAGATGTCAGACTGAAGTTGAGCGGCTTCAGAATGGTTTCCCTTGCACCCGGTGGCTGTTGCAAAGATACTAGGCGGGCGGAAATTCAGTCTGGCGGGGGCACATGCCGCAACGCTACTACCTTGAGAGTTCCGGAAAGGATGCGAGTCTGCCGCGGCACCTGCCGCTGGATGATTTTCCGGCCGTCATCGGCCGCCATCCGGAATGCAACATTCAATTGGGCGTCGATCGAGTTTCGCGCCGTCATGCCCGCGTTGACTACTCGGGATCTTCGCTGGTGGTCGAAGACCTGGGCAGTACCAACGGTACCTTCGTCAATCATCGCCAGATCTTTCAGCCCACCGTGATCAATGTCGGAGACGTGGTGCATCTTGCTGATCACGAATTCCGGCTCATGATGGGGAGAGAAGTCAGTCGGGGACAATCTCGCGGTGATGAAACAATGGTTGGCATGACCGCGCTCCCGCGGGATTTTCCACTCAAGATGCCGGCTTTCTTCCAGTTGCTGGAAGAGGGGCTGGTCGCCGGATTCTGCCAGCCCATCGTGACCGCATCCGGTGAACCGTTCGCTCTCGAGTTGCTTGGACGAAGCACTCATCCATCTCTCGATGAGGGGGCAGGGGAGCTGTTCGCGCTGGCTGGAGCGCTGGAAGCCGAGGTGCGACTCAGTCGGTTGTTGCGCCAGCGCTGCTTTGAGGAAGCGAGCCGGCGCGGATTGACCATGCCGCTGTTTTTCAACAATCACCCGGTCGAATGCGAGGACCTCGGTGGCCTCATGGATGAGCTGCACCGATTGCGCGGGCTCTACCCCGATCTGGCACTGGTTTTCGAGGTGCATGAATCGGCGGTGACCGACCTGGGCGCGATGGCCGAAGTGAAGTCAGAGTTGCGGCAACTCGACATCGAACTCGCCTACGACGATTTTGGCGCCGGACAGGCGCGATTGTTGGAACTGGCCGAGGTGCCACCGGATTATCTGAAGTTCGACATGGCGCTGGTTCAGGACCTGACCGAGGCTGGCTCGGCCCGCTATCGCATGCTTGAAAGTCTCAACAGCATGATTGCCGACCTTGGTGTCAGCACGCTGGTTGAAGGCGTGGAGTTGGAAGAGACGGTCGAGCTGTGCCGACGTATCGGTATCGACTACATGCAGGGGTTCTATTTCGGCCGTCCCCGGCCCATTGCCGATCCTGACTACCACCAGACCGAAAAAGAAAGCGCACCGTAACTCTGGTCATCAGGCTGGCCGATGAATTCCCGGGTCCGCCAGACATGGGAGTAGGCCAGCCTGAAAACACCCCGGGTATAGACGGCACCGGCGAAGTATTCTCCTACCTGGCGCTCGATTCGCACACCGTTGACGCCCCCGAAGCTGTTGCCCTGCAGGAACATGTCGCGAAAGACCTGGCGACCCTCGGCGCCGACGAAAACGTAGAACGACGAATCCTGGGCCCCTTCGGCACGGAAGTAGCTGCTGCCCGAGGCCGCTGGCGAAATGCGAGGCGGGCCGTAGTCATCGGGCAGGTTGTAACCGAGGCGCAGGAATCCGCCGAGTGTGGCATGGGAATGGGCATTGCCGGCGGTGATGCCGGCCAGCCATGACAGATCGAAGCCGAACTGCTCGGGCTCCGCGCGATCGAGAAAGCGGCGGATGCGGTCATAAGCGAGCTGGAGGGTAGGTTCGTTTCTCAGCTGGGTGTCCCAGCCCACAGGAATGGGAGAATCGATCAGCTCATGTGCGTATTTCTGGACTTGTCGCCCCAGTGCCGCCGGCCCGACGAGACCAAGGCCCACTCGGACGCGATCGGCGCCTTTCGGATGCAGAGTGCCGGTCGAGAACTGCGAGTAAAGCCAGGCGGCATATGGTCGGTCATCCGGTGGAAAGGCCGGGTTTTCGATATCGGCGGGGGTGTAGATGTTGTGTCCGATGGAAAGCCGGTAGGGCAGCACGTCATGCTCGGCAAAGCCCGGGAAACGCATCGCGACCGACTCGAGCCATGACGGTGCCTCGCGCACCTCGGCAATGCGAGAGAGCCGGATGCCGCTGGTGTAAAAGCGGTCCTCCCCGGCGAACAGGTCGTTTTCGTACTCGACCATCCAAATCGCGGGCACGCGGTCCTGACGCTGATCCCGGTCGCCTTCTTCCTCTGCTTGTGCCGCAAGCGGGTATGCCAGCAACCAGAGAATTGTGCAGCAGACGCTAGAGAACCTGGTCGATGACGACACTGCTACTGATCCGGTCGCTGACGGGAACGTTGTCTGAGCTGCCTTCAAGGTCGCCGCTTTGCGCTTCGGCGGCACCGCTTCGCGAAACCCTGGCGGTAATGCGGATGGCATCGAAGTCTTCGATTCCGGCACCTCCCATCATGGTGTCATTGCGCCCGAAAGTGATTTCAGTGGGGAGTTCACCGGCACTGAGCCGATGCACCGCCAGGGGCGCGCGCGGACCATCGGCCGCGCGCACGATGACAAACACGGTTTCTTCGCCGCTGACACGTTCGATCAGCGTTTCATCCAGTGTCAGATTCACCACCAGTTGGGGTTCGTCACCCACCTCACCGTTCGTCATTGGCGCGGCTTGCAGTCCCAACCCGCGGCGTGCCTGCTGCAGGTAATTGCGAACCGAGTCGCGAACACTGCCGTCCGGCAGCATGGAGTCCAGTTGCTCCAACTGGGCAACGGCTTCCTCGTAATCCTCGCGTTGCAGGGCATCCAGTCCCAGCAACCAGTAAGCCTTCTGCTGTTGCGGATCGGATTCGAGGGCATCGTGCAGGAAGCGCCTGGCCTCGGCTGGCAGGCTGGGCCGGCCGGAGTCGAACAGCAGGGTTTCGGCCAGTTCGATCTGGATGAAGGGATTGCCCTCGTCGATGTACAGTGCCCGTCGGAAGGCATGTTCGGCCGACGAGTATTCCTGCAGCTCCTTGTAGGCAAGGGCCATGCGCATCCAGTTGTCGGCATCGTCCGGATTGCGTTCCAGTTGTCGGGCGATGTCGATCAGCGCGGCGCGGATCATTGCCGTATCGCTGGCCGGCGGTGCGATGCCTTCCGGCGTTCCAACGGCGCGATAGGTGACCCAGGAGGCGGCCGGGATCAGCAGCACCAGGGCCAGTATGAGGATCGGCGCGGTACCTTGTCGATCGCTCTTGCCGATCAGCAAGGGGACGATGGCAAAGGCAATGGCGACCAGCACGCAGGCGGCCGCGATGAAAATGAATCCGGTAGTCAAAGTGCTTTCCTTCGGCGTCTGACGATAACGACGGTCGATCCCAGGGCGATCAGCAGGAGTACGATGGGACCGCCCCAGAGCAGGATGGTGTGGCCGGCCAGTGGCGGCCGGTAAAGGACGAAGTCGCCGTAGCGATCCACCATGAACATGCGGATTTCCATGTCCGAGCGACCGTCCTGCAGCATGGCGAACAACTCGCGCCTGAGATCCTGCGCCAGCGGCGCGTCGGAGTCGGCCAGCGACTGGTTCTGGCAGACGGTACAGCGGATCTCCTCGGCCAGCGAACGGAAGCGCTTTTCCTGCACCTCGCTTTCAAAAGGAAACGGCTCGATGGCGGACGCGGCAAGCATGCCTGAGAGCAACACGCCGACAACCATCGCCAACGCCGACCTAAGCCGCCCCTGAAACCTGAAACCTGAAACCTGAAACCTCATCACGATTCCGCCTCCGCTCTCATCTGCATGACACGCCGCATGAGATCTTCGAACACGGTCGCGTCAATGGGGCCGATATGCTTGTGCTGAATCACGCCGCGGTGGTCGACCAGGTAGGTCTCCGGGGCACCGTATACCCCCAGATCGATCGCTGCACGACCCTCGAAGTCGACCAGGTGGAAGTGCCAGGAATCGCCGAACCGATCCAGCCACGCCAGCGCTTCCTCGCGCTCGTCTTTCCAGTTGAAACCCACCAGCGGCACGCCCGCCTCGCGGCCGAGACGATCAATGTAGGGATGCTCGACCCGGCAGGCCCAGCACCAACTGCCCCACACGTTGAGGATGTAGGGATGACCGTGCAGATCGGCGGTCGAGCGCGTCGTCTCGGGATCATGCAGCCCGGGCAGCGTGATTTCCGGCACCGGCTTGCCGACCAGTGGGGACTGCACCAGCTTGCGTTCCTCTGCAGTCTGCAAGCCGGCGACCAGCAGCACCAGCAGGCCGCCGAACACGATCAACGGCAGCAGCATGCGAATCATGCGGGCACCTCCGCAGTCTTCTCTGCCTGTCTCGCTTCGGCTCGGCGTCGACGCCAGTAGCGCCGGTCGCTGGCCGACACCAGGCCACCCAGCGTCATCAGCGCCGCGCCACCCCAGATCCAGCGCACGAAGGGTTTTACGTGAATGCGAATGCTCCAGGCGCCGCTGGCCGGGTCCAGTTCCTCGCCCATGGCGATGTAGAGATCACGTGTGATGCCCGGACGCAATGCAACCTGGGTCATGACTTGGCCGCCGCGGTGATATAGCCGCTTCTGCGGGGTCATGCGTGCCACCTCGCGGTCATTGCGATGGACCGTGAAGCGCGCCTCTTCTGCCCGCCAGTTCGGCCCCTTGACCTGGGCGACCTCGTGCAGGGTGAACTGGTAGCCGGCCGCCTCGACGGTCTGGCCGGGCTCGATGCGCATGTCGCGCTCGAAGGTCATGGACTCGACCATGGCCACACCGATCAGGAATACGCCGACACCGAAGTGCGCCAGGGTCATGCCCCATTGGTGCAGGGCCAGCCCCGAACGGGTACTGCGTGCCTGGCGCAGAGCCCAGGCGACGGCACCGGCCATGACCCAGATACCACCGACCCAGCCGGTAATGGCGCGCAGGCTCCACGCGCCCAGCGCGGCACTGATGACCAGGCCCAGCACGATGGCCACTGCCGCACTGGCGACCAGTGGACGCATTACGCGCATGACCTCGTCCTGCTTCCAGCGCGTGAACGGACCCAGCGGCAACAGGATCACGATCGGCGTCATCAGCAGGATGAACATAGCGCCGAAGTAGGGCGGGCCGACCGAGATCTGGCCCCAGCCCATGAAGTCCACGATCAGCGGGTAGAGCGTGCCGAGCAACACCATGGCCGCCGAAACGGTGAAGAACACGTTGTTGATCAGCAGCATGGTTTCGCGGCTCATCCAGTCAAAGCCCGGCCCGGTCATGATGCGCGGCGCGCGCAGGGCGTAGAGCAGCAGTGCGGCGCCGGTGATGATGGCCATGAAGATGAGAATGAACAGACCGCGCTCGGGATCGTTGGCGAAGGCGTGAACCGAGGTCAGCACGCCCGACCGGACCAGGAAGGTGCCGAGCAGCGACATGGAGAAGGCGGCAATCGACAGCAGCACAGTCCAGGCCGGGAACGACCCGCGCTTTTCAGTGACCGCCTGCGAATGCAGCAGGGCGGTGCCGATCAGCCAGGGAATGAAAGAGGCGTTTTCGACCGGATCCCAGAACCACCAGCCGCCCCAGCCCAGTTCGTAGTAGGCCCACCACGAGCCCAGCGCGATGCCGGCGGTGAGAAAGGCCCAGGCCGACAGGGTCCACGGGCGGGCCCAGCGCACCCATTCGCGTTCGACCTTGCCGCCGAGCAGGCCGGCAATGGCGAATCCGAATGCGACCGCGAAGCCGACGTAACCCATGTAGAGCAGCGGCGGGTGGACGATCATGCCCGGATCCTGCAGCAGCGGGTTAAGGTCCTGGCCGTCGGTGGGGCCCGGCAGGACTCGGTCGAACGGGTTGGACGTGAGCAGCGTAAATAGCAGGAAACCGATCGAGACAATGCCCATGACGGCCAGCACGCGGGCTACGAACTCCCGCGGTAGCGTGCGCGAGAATGCAGCCACGGCCAGCATCCAGCCGCCGAGCATCAGCATCCACAGCAAAAGCGAGCCTTCGTGGCCGCCCCAGACTGCCGTCAGCCGGTAGTACCAGGGCAGCAGCAGATTGGAATTGAGCGCGACGTAGCTGAGCGTGAAATCGTGGTTTAGAAAGGCAGCTGAAAGCGCTACGTAAGCGGCTGCCAGAAACACGAAGTGTCCGATCACCAGGGAGGTGGTGAGACGCATCAGTGTTTCGTTGCCACGGTAGGCACCGTACAGCGGCAACGTGGCCAACAAGACGGCCAGAACGAGCGCGAGAATCAGTGTGACTTGTCCGAATTCGGCAATCATTGCGGCATACTCGCTTCGATCGGATGGCCGGCCTTTTCAAGTGCCCGCATCACTTCCGGGGGCATGTAGGTCTCGTCATGGCGGGCCAGTACTTCGTGGGCACGGAATACGCCCGATTCATCCATATGGCCGTGAGCAATCACACCCTGGCCCTCGCGGAACAGGTCAGGCAGGATGCCATTGAAGCTGACCATGACGTCGTGGGCACCGTCTGTGACGCCGAATGTGACCGCCAGGCTGTCGGGATCACGACTGACGGTGCCGTCGGCGACCAGGCCACCCAGACGAATCTGCCGATCGGGAGGCAGCGTCTGCGCCTGGACATCGCTCGGTGTGACGAAGAACAGCATGTTGTCCTGCAGTGCGGTGATGGCGACCACCGTGGCCGCACTCACACCCAGGACAATCAGGCCGACCAGAGTCAGTCTTTTCTTGCGCGTTGGAGTCATTCGTAGCTACCTGTCTGCAGTGCTCTCTCTTCTCGGACCTCGGCCTCGATCCGGCGTTTCCTCAGCTGGGGCTGAATGAACTGCCAGGCGATAACCGCGGCAAAGATGCCGTAGCTGGTCCACACGTAAAAAGCGTATTCGAAATCGGGAATCATGCGGTTTCTCCCAGCCGGGACTGTACCCAGCCCTTGCGGCGGTCCTGGTCAAGAAGGTCGTTGCGGGCGCGATCGAGCAGGGCGGCACCGAACATCAGCTTGACGGCAATGGTCATCCACACCAGCGGTGGCATCATGCTTTCGTGCAGGGTGGACTCGCCGGAAAAGAGGCGAATGGTCGCACCCTGGTGCAGAGTGGTCCACCATTCGACCGAAAAGTGAATGATGGGAATGTTCACGATGCCCACCAGTATCAGGATACAGGCAACGCGCGCACCTTTTCGTCGATCCTCGAAGGCCGCGTACAGCCCCATGATGCCCAGGTAAATGAACAGTAATACCAGCATCGAGGTCAGGCGTGCATCCCAGGCCCACCAGGTCCCCCACATCGGCCGGCCCCAGAGCGAACCGGTGGCCAGGCAGATGAAGGTAAAGGCCGCTCCGATAGGCGCGCCGGCCATGGCCATGATTTCCACGGTGCGAATGCGCCAGACCAGCGCAATCACCGCGAGGATGGTCATGACCACGTAGCCGGCCATGGCCTGCCAGGCCGAAGGCACGTGAATGTAGAGAATGCGGAAACTGTCGGACTGCTGGTAGTCCGGCGGCACGACGTAGAGCGCCTGGTACAGCCCGATGGCAGCACACACGGCAAAGCCGCCCCACAGCCAGGGTGCGAGCACCTCGGCCAGACGGTAGAAGGTGGGCGGCGAGCCGAGCCTGTGAAAGTTGACCTTGATGGTTTTCCAGATCATTCGATATTCAGTCTCAATGCAGCGCTGGTGGCCAGTGGCACCAGCGTGATGGCCAGAATCAGCAGTGCCCCCAGCAGTCCCAGGTGAGCCCTCGCGCTCATGCCGTCGGCCGCGGCCGAAACCGCACCGGTGGCGAAGATCAGCACCGGCACGATGAGCGGAAACACCAGAATGGACAACAGGACGCTGCCGCGGTTCGTACCTAGCGTCAGCGCGGCGGCCAAACCGCCGACCAGACTCAGGATAGGGGTACCGATCAACAGGCTCAAGACCAGTACCGGCAGGGCCTCGGCGGGCAGGTAGAGCATTTGTGCTGCCAACGGCGCGAAAACGATTACCGGCACGGCGGTAATCAGCCAGTGGCTGAACAGTCGGGCCACGACCAGCGCGCCGGCCGGGCACTGGCCGACCCACCATTGTTCCAGGGTGCCGTCATCAAGATCGGGGCGGAAGAGATTTTCCAGCGCCAGCAGGCTGGCCAGCAGTGCGGCCACCCAGATCATGCCCGGTGCGATGGCCGCCAGCAGGTTGGGGCCCGGACCCACACCCAGTGGAATGAGGATGATGACCGAGAACAAAAAGATCAGCGGCATCAGCGATTCGCCGCCGTGACGGATGGCCAGCCGCAGGTCGCGAGCGATCAGCGCGCTCATGCTGCGTACGATCATGAAACGACCTCCGCGGCGGCCAGTTCCAGGCGCACCAGGTCGACGTCGATCACCGGCTTGCGCTGGTGGGCCGACAGTGCCACGGCTCCGCCTTCGGACAAGTGATCGCTCAGCAGTCGATCGACCAGTTCACAACCGACATCGTCAAGGCTGGCATAGGGCTCGTCGAGCAGCCACAGTGGTCGCGGCGCGACCAGCAGCCCGGCCAGGCCGAGTCGTCGTTTCTGTCCGGCCGACAGGGTGCGTGCCGGGCGCAGTCCCAGTCCGGCCAGGCCGACGCGGGCCAGGGCACGATTCTCGTCCAGCCCCGTGCCGCCGTGGAAGCGCCGCTGAAAAGCCAGGTTCTCGCGGCAACTCAAATCGCCCTTGAAGGCGGGCAGGTGGCCGAGAAAGGCCGGTTGGCAATGGCGAATGACTTTTCCTTGCCACGGGCGGAGAATGCCGGCGAGCATGCGCAGCAGCGTGGTCTTGCCGCAGCCGTTGGGCCCGAGCACGATCAGCGCCTGTCCGGCGTCCAGCGCCAGGTCCACCGCGGTAAACACGGCTTCTCCGTTGCGCGCGAACGTCGCCTGGTGGGCCTCTAGCATGCGGGTCATGGATTCACCCGCCGGACGTGGTCGGGCAGTGGATCGGGCCATTCGCCCCCAAGCAGCCAGAGTTCGGCTTCACCGCCGGGTCGGCCGGCGACCAGCGCGAGTTGTCCAAGGTGCTGCGCCAGTGCGATCAGCCAGTCGGGTTCGGCTCCGATCACGAGCAGGGACGGTTCGTCGGGCCACTGTCCATGAGGATCATGATTGCGGGCCGGCAAGGCATCCAGGCCGGCATCGGCGACCGCGGCCAGCAGTTGCCGGTGGCGTTGTTCGTTGATGTCTGCCGCGTCGATTCGGGCGCCGGGATTGAAGGCGGTGACAATGGCCCAGTCCCTTTCCATGATGATTTCGTCGAGTCGAGGGTGACGTTCGCAGACGGTCACATCCAGCGCGCCGGACCGGAGAAGAATCCGGTAATCGGTCTGCAGGAAGGCCTGCAGCAGATCCGCTTGCGGGCCGCTGTACGCTGGCATTGTCATCGGCTGAATCGGCTGGCGTCGAGGTGCGTTAGTATTCTACCTTCCGCGGGGGGCGGGGGATGAGCTGGATCAAAAACCTGAGGATTTCGAATGACTGACATCGCGTATGGCCGATTTCGGCGGCCGGGAGCAAGTGCTGCATGAGCCGTTTTGACTACGATCTTTTCGTCATCGGCGCCGGTTCGGGTGGAGTCCGTGCCTCCCGCATCGCCGCAGGACACGGCGCCCGCGTCGGTATCTGCGAGGAGTCGCGTGTCGGCGGCACCTGCGTGATTCGTGGCTGCGTGCCCAAGAAGCTGCTGGTCTATGCCTCGCAGTTCGCCGAGCACTTCGAGGATGCCACCGGTTACGGCTGGGAGCTCGGCGAGACGAAGTTCGACTGGCAGGCGCTGATCGCGGCCAAGGATCGCGAGATCGACCGGCTCAACGGCATTTACCACAAGCTGCTGGACAATGCCGGTGTGGAACTGCACGAAGGGCGGGGGCGTCTGGTCGATGCCCATACCGTCGAAGTCGACGGCAGACGCCTGACTGCCGAGAAGATCCTGATTGCCGTCGGCGGGCGTCCGTGGAAACCCGAGATTCCCGGACATGAGCTCGGCATCACTTCCGACGAGGCCTTTCACCTGGATGCGTTGCCGCGTCGTATTCTGGTGGTCGGTGCCGGCTACATCGCCGTGGAGTTCGCCGGAATTTTTGCCGGCATGGGGAGCGAGGTGACGCTGGCCTATCGTCGCGACCTGGTGTTGCGCGGCTTCGACGAAGATGTTCGCCGGGCCGTCGATGCAGGCATGCGCGGGCGCGGCATCGACATCCGTTACCAGGTCTCTCCGGCACGGCTGGAAAAGCGTGATGGCGGGATCGAGGTCACTTTTTCCGATGACTCGACAGCCGAATATGACCAGGTCATGTTCGCAACCGGCCGCAGCCCCTACACCTGGGAGCTCGGGCTGGAAGAGGCCGGCGTGAAAACGGGTCCGGGCAACCGCATCGAAGTCGACGACTACAGCCGTACCAGCGTCGACAATATATTCGCCGTCGGCGACGTCACCGATCGCATCAACCTCACGCCGGTGGCGTTGATGGAAGGCCATGCGTTTGCCGATACCCAGTTCGGAGGCATGGATCGCCCGGTCGAGCATGCCGACACGCCGGCGGCTGTATTCAGCCAGCCGCCGGTCGGCACGGTGGGGTTGACCGAAGCCAAAGCCCGTGAACGATATGCCGATGTGCGTGTGTTCCGGTCGGAATTTACACCCATGCGATACACTCTCGCCGGGCGAAAGGAAAAGGGTGTCATGAAGTTGCTGGTCGATGTTGCATCTGATCGGGTGATCGGTTGCCACATGGTCGGCCTCGATGCCCCCGAGATCGTTCAGGGTTTTGCCGTCGCGGTGCGTGCAGGATTGACCAAGGCAGACTTTGATCGCACTATCGGCATTCATCCTACCGCCGCGGAGGAACTGGTCACCTTGCGGTCACCAGTCTCCACGTGATGATGACCGAATACATACGAGAAGTGAGAGTCATGAGACAGATCCTCAGCCTGATTTTCGCGACTGGACTGGTGCTGCCGTTTTCAGTCCTGGCCGGCCAGACCAGCATCATCCCCGATCAATGGATCGTCGAACTTGAGCACGACGCCACGCTGGAATATCGCGGCGGGGATCAGGGCTCCGGTGCAGCGCTCATGTCACGTGGCATGGTTCTGGAAGCGACCGCGCCCGACGGTGAACGTCTGGACACTTCCGCGCCTCATGTGCTGGCTTACACGGAATTTCTGGACCGGGAGCGCAGTGATATTCTGACGCTGGCCCGAGCCCGGCTTGGCCGCGAGATTCAGCCCCGTAAGGTTTACCGCCACGTACTCAATGGTTTCAGTGTGCGGATGTCCGAGGACGAAGCGCGCGAACTGGCGAAACTTCCCGGCGTCAAGCGGGTGATGCCGGATGTGGCCTGGCAGCTCGAGACTGACCGTGGACCGCAGGTGATCGGGGCGCCGGCGGTATGGGACGGAGCGGCCGGCGTATCAAGTCGGGGTGAGGGAATCGTTATCGGCGTGATCGATTCCGGCATCAACTGGGATCATCGTTACTTTTCCGACGATCCTTCCATGACTGGAGGCTACGAATTCTCCAACCCGCTGGGTCAGCAGCTGGGGGAGTGTTCGCGTCCACAGGTTCAGTGCAACGACAAGTTGATTGGCGTCTGGGACTTTACCGACGAGGGAACCTTCGGTCGAGATCCGGATGGCGAGGGGCACGGCACACATGTTGCCTCGACTGCGGCCGGAAACCCCTGGACCTTCGAGCTGCAGGATATCGACGGTACGTTCGCTACCTCCGGGGTGGCCCCGCGCGCCAATATCATCTCCTACAAGGTTTGCTACTCCGAAGACCATGACGACGAGGATGTCGCTGGACGATGTCCCGGCGAATCCATCACCGGCGGCCTCGAGCAGGCCGTGGAGGACGGGATCGACGTCATCAATTACTCTCTCGGTGGCGATCCTGCCGATCCCTGGGAGCGCTCTCTCCTGTTTCTCAACATCCGCAATGCCGGGATCATGTTCGTCGTGTCGGCCGGTAATGCCGGCCCCGACGTCGGGTCGATGTCCGCACCCGCTGATGCGCCATGGACTCTGGCGGTAGGCAGCACCTCCCACGGCCGTCGGGTTGGTCACCGGGCGGACGTGGTGGATCTGACCGACTTGTTCGTCGAGCCGGGCTCCGGCCCGGAAATACAGAATACGATCAATGCGCCCATCGTTCCGGCCGATGATGCGGGTTCGGACCTTGAGGGCTGCGTTGCTTTCGATGATGGTGCGCTCGATGGAAGTATTGCCTTCATCAAGCGCGGCACCTGCACCTTCGAAACCAAGGTCGATCATGCCGCTGATGCCGGCGCCCTGGCGGTTCTCGTGTTCAACAATGAGGTCGGGGAGAATGCGATCCTTATGGGGGGGCTGGAAAACACCACCATCCCTGCTGGAATGATCGGCAGTATCGAAGGGGAGTTGGCGCTTGCGGGCATCCGGGCCAGCTCGAATCCCCAGGCTACCCTGTATGCCGATCTCGCCAAGCTGGTCGATGAAGATCAGCAGGATCGGGTGTCCGGCTTCAGTTCGCGGGGGCCGGGTCCGGACACGCCGGGGGTGATGAAGCCGAATGTCATGGCACCTGGAGAAATGATCCTCGCCGGGCTTGTCCCCGATGAGCAATCGATTGGGTTGAACAGCGGCACTTCCATGGCCAGCCCACATGTAGCCGGGGCGGTCGCCTTGCTGAAGTCGATGCGTCCTGAATGGAAACCAGACATGCTTCAGTCGGCGCTGGAAACGACATCCGAGGCGGCACCGGTGAAGGTCGCTTCGGGCGATGCTTCCATGATGGATCGCGGTGCCGGTCGCATCAGGGTCGATCTTGCGGCAAACATCGGACTGTACCTGCCGATCAGCAGGAGTGACTTTCTCGCTGGCAATCCAGCCTCCGGAGGTGATCCGGGACAGCTCAATCTGGCAGGTATCTACGCCGACACCTGTACCCAGGATTGCGAATTCACGCGCACCGTGGAAGCCTTGAGTCCGGGCTCCTGGACGGTGAGTACATCAGGGGATCTGGATATCGAAGTCACTCCCGACAGCTTCACGCTGGCTGCCGGCCAGCAGCAGGAATTGAACATCACCGTCAGCGGCAGCAGTCTCGGTGCCGACATGGTGCTCGATGGCGCCGTGGTGCTGACACCTGACGATGACAGTCTCTCCACCCAGCGGCTGCCGGTTGGAATGGTGGTGGCAGCGGACTTGCCCAGCGAGCTGCGGATCAATACTTCTTCCAATCGTGGGCGTGCCGATTACGAGATCGAATTGCTGACCGGCACCGACGAACTCGTCTATCGCACCAGCTCCCTGGTCCGGCCGATCGAAGAGTCGTTCGAGCTTGGTCAGGATCCTTCAACCGACGATCCGTTCTCCGGCGGAGCGGGAACGCGTACTCTGCTGGTTGAAGTGCCTGAAGAGACGCTGATGCTGACGGTCGATACGATCGATTCATCGGCTGTGGATATCGACCTCTATGTTGGCCTTGATGAGGCCGGTAACGGCGAGGCCAACCCGGACGAGGTGGTCTGCGAGGCCACCTCGCCCGGTTCGCGCGAACAATGCCGTATCGACAATCCCACACCGGGTACCTGGTGGATCCTGGTACAGAATTACCAGGCCTCCAGTTCACAGGCCAATGACTGGGTGGAGCTCGAATACGCGCTGTTGAGCGAATCGGAAGACTACACGCTGTCCGTGACCGGACCGGCCCGACACGACGGCGGCACGCTCGAGTTTTTCCTGGCCTGGGATCAGCCGTCGATTCGCCGTAGTGAGCGCTGGGTGGGAGCCGTTGGTCTGGCCAGCAGCGATGCTGAACTGGCCGACCTGGGGGTCATCCCGGTTCGAGTCCGTCGAACCGCTGCCCAGGTTGCCGAGCCGACACCACTGTTTGCCAGCCAGTCTCGCCCGGTCGTAGTTGCCGCCGGCGAACGCCATGATTTGCTCTACTTCGATGTCTCGCCGGGCGCTGAATCCGTGAGTGTTTCAGTCCAGGGAGCATCGAGCCTGTCGGCCGAATTGAGGCACATGGAGTTCGAGGAGGTCGCGGGACATGCGCCGGGCACGCCGCCGGCTGCAGGCAGTCTGCAGGCCTCGCATTCCGGTTCGGGGGCAGGGTTCACACTGAATGCCGATGCCCAACCCGGGCGATGGTACCTGGTGCTGGACAATACCGGCGCTACCGAGGCCTTGGTTGAGGTCGATGTGGAGGTCAGCGAAATCGAGCCTCTCACTTCACAACGTGGCCTTTGGAGCCCGCGGGATCGCACGATTCACCAGGGTATCGAGTGGCAGCGCGCCGGGGAAGGATTCCTGACCTGGTACAGCTACGATGCCAACGGTTTGCCGGTCTTCTACCAGGGCGCGGCCGAGATCAATCCGACGCGCTCCACCTGGACGGCAGCCCTTGAGCGGGTCACCAACGGCAGCGGCAAGCGCCAAATTTACGATCAAGTCGGTGAGGTGTCACTGACCATGATCAGCGATGACAAGATGATCTTTGCCTGGCGCCGCGATGGATTCCACGGTTCGGAGATCATGGCACCGGATGCGGCGCGGACCTGCCCGGAAGTGGATGGGGAAGTGACTGGATACACCGGTCACTGGTATTCACCGGATCGCCCGGTCGGCGGCACCACGATGATCGTCACCGACAGCGTGCAGGCACACGTTCGCTACTACTTCGACGACCTTGGCGTCGGGCGCTGGCTGCTGGCCAGTGACCCGGAATCCGATCCACTCAACGAAGTGCTGGAGTTGCTGGATTACCGTGGTTTCTGCCCCGGCTGCCAGGAAACGGAGGTGCAGATGTATTCGGTCGGTGTCTACGAACGCAGTTTTGAAAGCGACTCGAGCGGTACCGAGAGGCTGGATTTCATCAGCGCCGATCCGCTTGATCATGCCATCAGCATCGATGTGCCGATCAGCAAGTTGTCGGAGCCGCTGGAGTGCCATTGAAGACCGGGCAATTCCATCGGGGGGTGTTCGATCGTAACGGGGCGAATGTGGTTCGTCCCGGTATTCCCCGTCCGGAGAGGTGAGCGTGGTCAAGGGACAGAAGGTGGTTGTCGTGCTTCCTGCCTACAATGCGGCGAAGACGGTCAAACGCACGGTCGAGGAGATTCCGAACGACATCGTCGACGAGATCATCCTGGTCGATGATGCCAGTCAGGACGACACGGTTGCCGTTGCCAAATCACTTGGCATCGCTCACGTGGTCCGTCACGAGAAGAACCGTGGGTACGGAGCCAATCAGAAGACCTGTTACCGCAAGGCGCTGGACCTCGATGCCGATATTGTTGTGATGCTGCATCCCGACTACCAGTACACCCCGAAACTCCTGCCGGCAATGGCCACGCTGGTCGCCAGCGGTCTGTTTCCGGTGGTGCTGGGCTCTAGAATCCTCGGCGGCGGTGCCATTTCCGGCGGCATGCCGGTTTACAAGTACGTCGCCAACCGCATGCTGACGCTGTTCCAGAATCTGTGTACCGGGGCCAAGTTGTCGGAGTATCACACCGGCTACCGCGCCTTTTCGGCCGAGGTGTTGCGATCGATCGATCTGGACAGCAACTCGGATGATTTCATCTTCGACAACCAGATGCTGGCCCAGGTCATCCACAAGGGCTACCGGGTTGGCGAGATCACCTGTCCGGCGTTCTACTTCGAGGAGGCCTCCTCGATCAATCTGTCGCGGAGTGCGATATACGGTTTCGGCGTGCTGGGCGTATCGTTGCAGTACCTCGTCAGCCGGCTCGGCCTGTTCAGGCCCGCCTTGTTCAGATGAACCACGACATGCCCGATCGCGCAGCTCCCGGGCTGCGTACGGCGTTGTGGCTGGTCGTGATCGTCATTGCCGCCTGGTTGCGCCTCTGGCAGTTGCCAATGCAGATTCTGCTCGACGACGAGTGGCATGCCATTCACCGGCTCATGCAGGCTGACTGGCAGGCGATTGCGCTGTCCTTTGGCCTGGCCGACTACAGCATCCCGCTGACCCTGTTGTTCAACGGCCTTTACGAAACAGTCGGCCTGGCCGAGTGGCACATGCGCGCACTGCCGCTGTTTTTCGGGTTGGCCACCGTGGTGTTGGTGCCGCTGGCGTTGCGTCCGTGGCTGGACTGGCGTGAACGCTGGTTGCTGGCGTTGCTGATTGCACTGTCCCCGTTGCTTATTTATTACACGCGGCTGGTGCGGCCCTACGCCCCGGTGGTGCTGATGGGATGCCTGGCGATGATCGCGCTTTGGCGATGGTGGCACGATGAAGACCGGCGCTGGCTGTGGTTGTTCGTGCCGGCGGCCGTACTCAGTGCCTGGTTGCATGCGCTTACCGCGGTATTCACCGGCGCGGCGCTGACCTGGTTCGGCGTTGCGGCCCTGATCGAATGGAGGCGCCGGGGCAATCCGCGACGGTTGCTGGAATTGCTGGCCGTCGGCATCGTTACGGTCGGGGGTTGTTCGGTGCTCATTCTGCCGCCTCTGTTGAGTGCGCCGCAGGCAATTGCCGAGAAAGCCGGTGTTGACCAGATCGGTGTCGAGACCCTGTTGCGGTCCTGGGAACTGCTGGTCGGTAGCGTGAACCCATTCACCGCCTTGCTGGCCTTCGTGCTGGCCGGTCTGGGTGTCTGGCAACTGTGGCGGCGTGACCGTGGCTTCCTGCTTTACTGGATCTGGCTGGTGGCCGTGTCGACCGTCGTGATCATGTTGCTGCGCCCGGCATGGATTCATCATGCGCTGGTGTTCGTTCGCTACAACGCGGTCGCTCATCCGATGCTGCTGGCGCTGATGGCACTCGGAACGGCCTGGCTGGTGACCTGGCCGGCGCGTGCGGCTTCGGAGCAGGTGCGCACCATTGCCATGGTCGTTGTGGGCTGGCTTGTTGCGGTGGTGTTTTACTTCACCGGGCCGTTACCGGACCTGCATCGGGATATCAACCAGTTCACCAATGCCACTCGCTATCAGTTCGACTACGACTTCGAGCGCAGTCCTTTCGCTTTCATGAATGAGCTCGGGGTGCCGGATTTCTACCGTGATATTGCCGCCGAGCCGGGGAGCTGGGAGGTGATCGAGACGCCCTGGCATTTCGAGACCAGTATGAGTCTGTTGCAGGAATACCAGCCGGTGCATGGGAGACGGGTGCGCATCGGCATGATCTCGGGCCTTTGCACGGAGTGGACCTGGGGCGAGATCGAACCCGACAAGGCCGGGAGAATCGACTTGCCGCAGTTCGTTTTTCTATCCGATCTGGTCGATGGATCGATTGCCGAACGCAATCGCTTCGTGGTCTTTCGTCTGCAGCCAGCCTTTGAGCCGGTGCGCGAGCTGCCTCCTGTCGACGAGTGCGTGACGGCCTTTCGAGAATCCTTCGGAGCGCCCTGGTATGAAGATGAAGGGCATGTGGTGTTCAGAGTTGTTGATGGGGGATCCGCGAGCCCTTCGTCGTGAGGGGATGGTGATCTTGTAAATTCCAAGCACCAAGCACCAAATTACAAACAATTCTCGAAGCACCAAGTTTTCAATGACCGAAACAGGCGTGGAGACGATTGCTGTGCTTGAAGGA
>SKXY01000335.1 GCA_007128175.1 Wenzhouxiangella sp.
AGGTCAGGAAGTATCGGGGTGTCGGAATGGGCCATGGTCACGGCTGCCGACCTGCCCGAGCCGGCAGGTATAATCATCTGCCGTCCGCGGACTTCGCTTGTCCGGCACTTCAAAACCAAAAGACAGGATCGCCATGTCCATCGATATCAACGTCAATTCCGAAATTGGGCCGCTCGAGACCGTTATTGTTCATTCTCCGGGCCAGGAGATGGAAAACATGACCCCGGACATGGCTGCCGAGGTGCTCTACGACGACATCCTCACGCTGGAGCTGGCCGATCGCGAACATCGCCAACTCAGGGGCGCATTGGGCAAGGTGGCCGACGTGGTCGAGTTCGTCGACCTGCTGGTGGAAGTGCTCAACGACGACAAGGTACGGCGTGCATTGATCGAGGCCCTGGTCGACCTGTTCGACTGCCCCGAACTGTACGAAGAGCTGGTGGCCATGCCGTCCGAGGCGCTGGGTCGGCAGCTGATCGAGGGAACACCAAAAAAGCCGGTCAGCCTGGAAAAGTACCTGAGCCCGTCGCGCTACGCGATCCCGCCGTTGCCCAACGCATTCTTTACCCGCGACGCGGCCATGTGTGTCAACGACCGGGTGATCATCGGGTCCATGGCCTACCGTGCGCGCGTGGCCGAGGCGTTGCTGCTCAAGGCTGTGTTCAAGTATCACCCGCGCATTCACTCGTCCGGCTTCTACCTGGACGGCACCGATAACCGTGATACCGACGTCACGCTCGAAGGCGGCGACCTGCTGATTCTCCGAAAGGACCTGGCCGTCATCGGCTACAGCGAGCGGACCTCGGCCGCTGGCATCGACCGCCTAATGCGATCGATCGCCGCGCAGGGCCCGATCCGCAACTTCGTGGTGGTCGAGATTCCCAAGACCCGTGCCACCATCCACCTGGACATGATTTTCACCATGGTCGATCACGACAAGTGCGTGGTTTATCCGCCGCTGATCACCGGCACCCACCGTTCCCGCGCTTTCGTGTGCACCTTCAACGGCGGGCCGGAGGCCAAGATCAGCGAGTTTCGCGACGTATTGGCCGCGCTGTCCTCGCTGGGACTGGATCTGGCGCCGATCAACTGCGGCGGTGACGAGTCCTTCCACCAGGAACGCGAGCAGTGGGCCAGTGGTGCCAACTTCTTCGCTTTCGGGCCCGGCCAGATTCTCGGCTACGCGCATAACCGCTACACCGTCGATGCCCTTGGCCAGGCCGGTTTCAATGTCGCCCATGCCCGCGAGATCATGAGCGGGGAGCGTGAGATCGGTGCCGACGAGCGCCTGGTGGTGACCGTGGATGGCGCCGAACTCTCCCGCGGCGGCGGAGGCTGCCGCTGCATGACCATGCCGGTAGCACGCCGCGATTTGTGATATCTCTTCGGAATACCGGAGTGAAAGCATCCAGAAAAGCACCACTGAGGCACAGAGAGCACAGAGAAAAAAAGAAGAAAGAAGGTTCTTTTCTTGATCAGTCTCTGTGAACTCTGTGTCTCTGTGGTAAATCCTTTTCGAGCCCCGGGAATAAGATGATCCGTCTGATAGTAGACATCCCCGACATGCACTGCGCCGGCTGCGTGCGCCGCATCGAGTCGGCGCTTCACGGCGTCGAGGGCATTGAAGGAATTCGCGCCAACCCGGCCAGTCGTCAGGCGCATGTCGATACCGACGGTTCATCCGACACCCTGCAGCGGCTCGACGACACGCTCAAGCGCGCCGGCTACCCGATCCGGCCCAAACGCTACCGGCTGGATATCGGCGGCATGCACTGTGCCAGTTGCGTGGAGCGTATCGAGCAGGCGCTTGGAAAGGTCGAAGGCGTGGTCGACGTGCGCGTCAACCTGGCCAATAACCAGGCCTGGGTCAGTGCCCTGGGCCAGGTCGATGAAGGCCGATTGATCAAGGCGGTCGAGGGCGCGGGCTACGACGCCCGGCTTGCCGGCGACAAGGACGACAGCGGCCAGGCCGACATCGAACGTCGATCGACAGCGCGCCGGATGATCCTGGCCGTGGCCCTGACCCTGCCGATCTTCGTTCTGGACATGGGCTCGCACTTCTTCCCGGCCTTCCACCACTGGTTGCAAGCCAACATCGGCGAACAGAACCTCAAATACCTGTTCTTCGTGCTTGCCTCCATCGTGCAGTTCGGGCCGGGCCTGCAGTTCTACCGCCACGGCCTGCCGACCCTCTTGCGCGGCGCCCCGGACATGAATTCCCTGGTCATGCTCGGCACCAGTGCGGCCTGGAGCTACTCGGTAGTGGCCACCTTTGCCGCCGGCATTCTGCCCGAGGGCACCGCGCACGTCTATTTCGAGGCCTCGGCGGTGATTATCTCGCTGATCCTGGTCGGACGCTATCTCGAGGCGCTGGCGCGCGGGCGCACCAACACAGCCATTCGCCGCCTGCTCGATCTCAAGGCGCGAACGGCCATGGTCGAGCGCGACGGCAAGGAAGAAGAAGTGCCGGTCGAGTCACTCAAGGCCGGCGATGTCATCGTCGTTCGTCCCGGTGAAAGGATCGCCGTGGACGGCGAAATCATCGACGGCACATCCGAAATCGACGAGTCGATGCTGACCGGCGAACCGCTGCCGGTGCGCCGGGAGACCGGCGACGAGGTCGTCGGCGGCACGATCAACCGGGCCGGCAGCTTCCGCTTCAAGGTCACCCGCACTGGCTGCGAGACCGTACTGGCCAAAATCATCTCGCTGGTCGAACAGGCCCAGGCCGACAAGCTGCCCATCCAGGCACTGGTCGACAAGGTCACCCGTTACTTTGTGCCCGCCGTGCTGGGCGTGGCGCTGGTCACCCTGGTCGTGTGGCTGGTTTTCGGCGGCGAGGCGGCGCTGTCGCTGGCACTGGTAAATGCCGTGGCCGTGCTCATCATCGCCTGTCCCTGCGCCATGGGCCTGGCCACGCCCACCTCCATCATGGTCGGAACCGGCAAGGGCGCCGAGGCCGGCATCCTGTTCCGGCGCGGTGATGCCCTGCAACGCCTGCGCGATGTCGGCGTCGTGGCTTTCGACAAGACCGGCACGCTCACCGAGGGCCAGCCAGAACTCAAGCAGATCCTGCCTGTGGGCGATATGGAGGAAGACGAACTGCTGTCCCTGGCCGCGGCCGTGGAGCATCGTTCCGAGCATCCCATTGCCCGCGCCATCGTCGAGGCAGCAGGCGAACGGGAGCTGGAATATGAACAGGCCGAGGATTTCCAAACGGTGACTGGACGCGGCGTCCACGCAAAAGTGCAGGGCGGGGCAGTGGCCATCGGCGGACGCAGCCTGATGCGTGATCGTTCGGTCGATATTTCTCTCCTGGAAGCACGCGCCGATGAACTGGCCGACCGGGGCTGGACTGCGGTCTTCGTCGCCGTCGACGACAAACTGGCCGGCCTGCTTGCCGTCAGCGATGCACTCAAGGACGAGGCGGCCAAGACGGTGGCCTGGCTGCACCGGCAGGGCATCGAGGTGGTGATGGTCACCGGTGACAGCAAGCGCGCGGCCCAGGCAGTGGCATCGGAACTGGGTATCGACCGTGTGATGGCCGAAGTCAGCCCGGAAGACAAGGACAAGGCCGTACAGGATCTCCAATCCGACAGCGGCCAGCCCGTGGCCTTTGTCGGCGACGGAATCAACGATGCGCCGGCACTGGCGCGCGCCGATGTCGGCATCGCCATCGGCACCGGCACGGACGTGGCCATCGAGAGCGCCGAAGTGGTGCTGATGGCCGGTGACCTCGCCAATGTACCGCGTGCCATCTCACTGTCGCGCACGACACTGAGAAACATCCGCCAGAACCTGTTCTGGGCCTTCGCCTACAACACCGCACTCATCCCCGTCGCTGCCGGCATCCTCTACCCGGCCTTCGGCATCCTGCTCTCCCCCATGCTCGCTGCCGTGGCCATGTCTGTCTCCAGCCTGTTTGTCCTGGGCAATGCGCTCAGGCTCAAACGGCTGAACCTGGCCGCCGGCTGATGCCGGCGGCGCCGGGGGGATGTCAATCCTCCGGTTCAGGGCAGTGCGCGATCAGCTCTTCGGCAAAGGCGACCATGATCTCCTGCTCGCTGGCGGTTAAACCCGCCGGGGCGTCGTCCGGGGTCTGCTCGGGCAGATTGTGCAGGCCGACGGCCACTTCCAGGAGAGCGTCTCCGCAGGCGACTATCAGCAACTGTTCGGGATCCCGGTGCAGAATGGCGAGATCGCCGGGTCCGTCGATCTCCTCGTAGTCGTAGGGCTCACCGAACGGTCCCCTTGGCGCACGCGCAATGGCCCCGATGACATCGTCGCCGGGTTCCAGGTCGAGATCGCGCATGACTTGCTCTTCGGATTCGATCTGCTCGCGCGAACGCAAGTGATTCAGGGCCACGGCGAGCTGCGAGGTGGTCGTCATGGTCACGCCATTGGCTTCCTCCTGATAACGACCCAGTTCGATAATGAACGCATAGGGTCCGCCGAAGTCCTGGTCGGGGTCGAACTGTGCCTGGAAACTTGCGTCGTCGGGCCCGAATCGCTCAGTCATGGCCTGCATCACCTCTTGGCTGACCACCCTCGCGGCGTTTTCGGCATGCGCCTCCAGGCAGGCGCAATCGTCGGCCATCGCCTGGATCGACAGACCCGCGCAGAGCATCAGCGCCGCGGCGTTGGCGACAAGGCGGGGCAGGGGGCGACGGTTTCTTGCAGTCAACTTCGTCAATGAAAACATGTCTCTGGGAAATATTCCTCAAGTTTGCGTGTGTGCCCAGCCTACGTGAATCGTCGTCCGATTGCGTCAGTTTGTGGCATTTCGGTCGCTTCACCCGCGGCCATTCCGCAATGCAGTTCCCGCGCCCGTCTTCATTGGATGGGGCTATGATGGCGAATCGAGGCTCCTGCATATTGCACGTTCTGGAGCGACGGGAGTTCAAGGAGGTGCCCAATGACACCACGCTGGTACTGGATCGTGGCCGTGCTGGCCGTATTGTGGACGCTGTTCGGTGTTCTGGCCTTCATCATGGACCCGCTCACCGACGAGGCGGCACTCGAACAGATGGGCGAGGCGCAGCGCGAACTGTTCGAAGCCCGGCCCAATTGGCTATTCGTGGTCTACGCCATTTCCGTGTTCTCCGGCCTGGCCGGCGCCATCGGCCTGTTGATGCGCCGAAGCTGGGCGGTGCGCGCATTTGCCGCATCGCTGATCTTCGTGATCGTGCAGTTTGTCTATGTGCTGTTCGTGATGGACGCCATCGGCCGCATCGGAGCCGCTGAGGCGCTGCCGTTTCCGCTGGTCATTCTGACCATCGGCGCGGTGCTGCTGTGGTTTTCGATTCACGCGCGCCGACGCGGCTGGATCGTTTCATGACAGAATTAGAAGATCTGGGGGCTGGCAAGGAAGCGTTTTTTCGGACCCTGCTCGAATCGACCAAGGCCATTCCCTGGCGCATCGAGTGGAAAAAGAAGACCTTCTCCTACATCGGCCCGCAAATCGAACCCCTGCTGGGCTGGACGCCGGAAAGCTGGGTCAGCATCCAGGACTGGGCCGATCGTATCCACGAGGATGACCGCCAGCGCGTGGTCGACTTCTGCGTTGCCCAGAGCCAGGCCGGCGTCGACCACGAGGCCGACTACCGCGCCCTGACTGCCGACGGCCGCCAGGTCTGGATCCGCGATGTCGTGTACGTCCTGCGCGACGCCAAAGGCGAGGTCGAGGCGGTGGTCGGCTTCATGTTCGATATCAGCGAGCGACGGCGCAACGAGGAAAAGGTCGCCGAGCTGCAAAAGGCACTGGAAAAACTCTCCTACCAGGACGCACTGACCGGTGTGGCCAACCGCAGGCGTTTCGACGACATTCTGCAGCGCGAATGGGCCAGTGCCCGGCGCAACTCGACCCCGCTGGCCCTGATCATGCTCGATATCGACCACTTCAAGCAGTACAACGACCACTACGGACACGTCGAAGGTGATGAAACGCTCAAACGTGTCGCCAATATCCTGATCACCATCGCCACCCGCCCACGCGACCTGGTCTCACGCTTTGGCGGCGAGGAGTTCGTGCTCGTCCTGCCCGAAACCGACATCACCGCGGCCATGGGCCTGGCCAAAAACTGCCGCGACCTGATCCGAAAAGCCGCCATCGAACACCGCCAGGGCGGGCCTGATCACCTGCTCACCGTAAGCATGGGCGTGGCCGCCTGCATCCCCGACCGCAGCCAGGAAGTCCCCGACCCGCTTGTCCGCGAAGTCGACCTCCGCCTCTACCAGGCGAAGCGGCAGGGCCGCGACAGTATTGTTGATGAGGGTGGCGGGGAAGAGCAATAGGGTTGGATTGGCAAGAGATGCCGACAAGTCAATTGTTGCCGCATACATCCAAACGGCAGCTCAAGTAACAGGTCTCTGAGGTTCCTCCAGCTTGAGCTTCATGCCCTCGTGCGAGGCGGCGAAACCCAGTGATTCGTAAAACTTCAATGCTTCCGGGCGCTCTTTGTCGGTGGTCAGCTGGATAAGGTGACAGCCGCGTTCCCGTGCTCGGCAGATCGCCCAGGAAAACAGATCACGGCCAACGCCAGAGCACCGAAACTGACGATCGACCCGAACCCCCTCAATCGTGGCTCGCCACCCACCTTGATGCGTGATGTATGGAGTGAACGTCAACTGCAGAACAGCCAGGAGATGCGCACTTTCACCTTCAGCTACGACAAGCTCGTTGTTTGCATCTCGCTGTATGGCCTCGAACGCTGCATGGTAGGAAGCGGGCAAGGGATCAATATATCTCTCACGCCTGGAACCCAGCGGATCGTCTGCGAGCATGCGAACGATTTCAGGAAGATCACTTGCTACAGCAGGACGAACTTTGAAGGAGGGCAGTTTCATCATGCTTGTTGTTAATCAACGTCTATGCCAAGTGGCGCGGCTACGGACCCATCCCAGCTTTGCGGCCTGAAAGCTACCCCACGTTCGTTTGAGTGTTTTGTTGGATTGCGATGCCCGCATGCAGCTGGATGCCTAGGGAGCCTCTGAATAACTCTGCGCGGGCGCGACGGGTCTTTGCGGGAGGCTCCGGTCCGGCTTCGGCGAGCGTGGTTTGGTTGTTCCAAATGAGCGAGCCGAAACGGGGCGGAGACC
>SKXY01000101.1 GCA_007128175.1 Wenzhouxiangella sp.
GAGGCACAGGTCCTGAGGGACCGCTTCATGCCCTACCAGGCTGATCCGTCCGGTGACTTCCACCTGGTTCAGTTCCAGGGTCCCGTGCGCAGTGAGTGGCTGCGCGAACTGCGCGCGACCGGTGTGCGTGTCGTGCAGCCGATACAACCCTTCAGCTACTACGTCTGGGCCAGCTCCGAACAGATCAGCGCTGCCCGCAGCATAAGCAACGTGCGCGCCACTTCTCCGCTGCTTCCGGAATGGAAGGTACAGCCGCACCTGCGCGACTTCGACACCGGGATGCGTCCGACCATGGCGTTGATCAGTCGTCACGACCTGCGCAACACGATCGAGAGCATGCACCGCGCCGGCGCAGAGATTCACAGCAACACTCGCCTCTCGGCCCATTTCGAGGTCATTCACCTCGATGTGGCAGGCGACCGCTACATGGCGCTGGGAGAAATTCCCGGTGTTTACACGGTCCAGGACATTACTCAGGATGCCGGCCCGCGTGGCGAGATGAGCAACCAGTCCATCGTCGGCGGTATCGAGGGTGACGACATCGTGCCCGGATACCTCGACTGGCTCAACCCGACCGGATACGACGGCAGCGGCGTGATCGTCGGCATCGTCGACGGCGGCGTCCAGGAAAATCACCCTGACCTGGTCGACAACATCGAACCCTGCCTGGGCTCGGAAGGCAGCTGCACGGGCTCCTCCGGCAGCCACGGCACACACGTGGCCGGGGCGGTCGGTGGCACCGGCGCTTCCGGAACGACCGACTCACTCGGATTCCTGCGCGGTCAGGGCGTGGCGCCGGGTGCCGGCCTCGTCAACCAGGCCTATGGCCCTTTTCTTGGAAGCGGACCTGGTGGCATGGTGCCGGACGGCATGCTGCGCATCATGAAGGATTCTGCCGAAAGCGGCGCGCTTCTGACCAACAATTCCTGGGGCCCCAGCGGTACGCCGCAGGGCTACAACATTCCCACCATGGAGATCGACTACATCTCCCGCGACGCTCTGCCCGACGAGCCCGGCCACAGCCCGGTGCTGGCGGTCTGGTCGATCATGAATGGTGACGGGGATTCCGGCGGTGCCTGTGCCCCCAGCTCGCTGGGCGCGCCCGACGAGGCCAAGAACCTGTTCGGTGTCGGCTCGACCGGCCTGCAGGACCTTGGCGGTTCCCAGGTAGCAATTGACGATGTTTTCAGCGTCTCCGGCAATTCCGGCCACGGCCCGGCCTGTGACGGTCGCCGTGTCCCGGACATCGTCGCACCCGGTTGTCGCACCGACAGCACGGATGTCGGCAGCTCTCACGGTCTGGCTTGTGGCACCTCCATGGCCTCACCGGTGGTCTCCGGCGCCATCGCCCTGTGGGCTGAACGCTACATCGACGAAACCGGCACCAACCCCAGCCCGGCCCTGATGAAGGCCGTATTCATCGCCGCTGCACAGGATCTGGTCGGCGGCACCGATGCCGACAACAACACTCTGGGCCACCGGCCTGATCGAAAGCAGGGCTTTGGCCGACTCGATCTCAATGAAGTCATGAACCCGGCCGGTGAGTTCGTCTACCTGATGGACCAGGAAGAAGTCTTCACCGAGGCAGGACAGGACTGGGGCATCGGCCTCAACGCCGCCGACCCTGACCAGCCGATGCGAGTCATGCTGACCTGGACCGACGCCCCGGGCCACGGCCAGGGCGGCACCACACCCGCCTGGGTCAATATTCTCGACCTCGAAGTCGAAGCCCTGGACGGCAACACCTACCTCGGCAACGTCATCGGTTCAGACGGCTGGTCCGAGCCTGGCGGCGATGCCGACGGCATCAACAACACCGAAGGTGTGTGGCTGCGTCCCGACCAGCACCAGGGCGGAATCAACCTGCGTGTACTGGCCACCGAGATCGCCGGCGACGCACTCAACCCCTACGATCCGGGCGATCCCAGCCAGGACTTCGCCATTGCCTGCTACAACTGCATCATTGGCGACCCGACCTTCAGCCCTTCGCTGAACCCGAGCACGGTGGAAGCCTGTGTGCCGGACAGCGACAGTCAGGACTTCCCCGTTGAGGTGTCCATCAACGCCATCGGCGACTACGAAGGCACCGTGGCCTTGAACTCGGCCGGTGAACCGGCCGGTGTCAGCAGCGTGTTCGATCCGACGTCGGTCGAAGTACCGGGCAATGCCGAATGGACGCTGACCGTGGACAGTTCCGCCTCTGCCGGCACCAGCACGATCACCATGACCGGTGATGACGGCGAAGACACGCATGAGAGTGAACTGACCCTGGTGCTCGACGAGTTCCTGTCCGATGGCCCCGGCCTGGTTGCTCCTGAAGACGGCAGCAGCGACCTGACCCTTACCCCGACTTTCTCATGGGATGGGTTGACCGACGTGACCGACTATCGCATCCAGGTCGCTACCGATGCCGGCTTCAGTGATGTGATCGTCGACGAGATGGTCGAAGACACCGCGTTCAGCCTGGAAAACGAGCTGGAGACCGGCACCGAGTACTTCTGGCGCGTGCAGGGCAGCAACCTCTGCGGCGGCGGTGAGTGGAGCGAAACCTCCATGTTCACCACCCGCCTGGAACCGGAAGCCGAGTTCTCTGCCACCGAGTTCGATCTCGAAGTCGAGCAGAACACTCTGGACGGCACCACGCTGGAAATCTCCAATGTCGGCACCGGCAATCTGAACTGGTCCATCGTGACCGACCTTCTCGACAGTGGCCTGCGTAGCCATGATCCGGAGTTGGACGAGGAAATCGAGATTCCGGAGTTCACGATCATTTCTCCGGCCAATGGTGGTGACCCTGTCGAATTCAGCATTCCCGCCGGCGAGATGTCGCGCGGCGAAGTGGTCGGGTTCAGCTTCGAAGGGACAGTATCCGGCCCGGGCGGAACCGGCACCTGGGCTTCCGATGCCTGCATGGTTGTCGAGTCGCCTGATGGCACGACATATGCCGTCGGCGGCATCAGTGGCACTTTCCAGGACTGCAGCGAAAACGCCTGGGACTTCCAGGGAGGTGGCTCCACCGATGACGGCACCTATTCGAGCACGCACGATGATTTATTCGATCCGGCGCTGGAAGACCAGGGCGAATGGACCTTCACCTTCGTGCATGACTGGGACGCCACCTCTGCTGCCGACATGACCTGGTCGGATGTCACTGTCACCCTGCACAAGACCCCGCTGCCGGTCTGCGGCGAAGAGCTGACCAACGTCGACTGGCTGAGCGTGGATCCCGAGTCCGGCTCGGTCGAGGAAGGCGGAAGCCAGACCGTCGATATCATGATCGACACCTTCGGCCTCGACCTGGGTGAGCATATTGGCTACCTGTGCCTGGAAACCAACGATCCGGCCGCGGAACTGGTTCCCATGCCGGTGCAGATCGAAGTCACGGAGAACACCCAGGACCCGTCCGAACTGGCTGTCACCCCGACTGAGCTGGCATTTGGCCCGGTCGAGGTCGACGAGCAGGCCAGCCTTGAATTCACCATCGGCAACGTTGCCGGGGAAGGATCGGCAAGCCTGTCGCTGGCCACGCTTGAGCTGGGTGGCGATGCCGAGTTCGAACTCCACGGTGACTGCACGACCGGAACAACCCTTGCCCCCGGTGAGGAGTGCACGGCCGAGGTGAGCTTCACGCCCACGGCCTTCGGCACGTTCAGCGGCCAGGTGGATGTCGCCACGACCGACGGTCAGACCGAGAGCGTCACGCTTTCCGGCGAAGGCGTGATGGACGAGATCTTCGACGATCGATTCGAAGAAATCACGACCGACTGACACCGGTACAGGCTCCCGCGAATCCACCGGGTTCGCGGGAACGGATCGTCACAACGGGCCGGGGACTTCCCCGGCCCGTTTCCGTTTCCGGGCCAGCCGTCTCACGTTGAATGAGGTCTGGAAGGAATGGGCCGACAAACCCGTGCCGGAGGCGGTCGAAGCACCGCAACGCGAAAGGGCCAGGCAAACGCCTGGCCCTTCTTGCCGAGCAACTGGAATTCCGGGCGCCTTTCAAGCCCGAAGTCAGTCAGTTCGTCCGCTATTCGCCCTGGTCTTCGACTTCCCCTTCTTCCTCCTCCTCGGAAGCCGCCACGCGGGCCAGTCCGATGAGTTGCTCATCGTCGCCCAGGCGTATCAGGGTTACGCCCTGGGTATTGCGACCCAGCCGTGAAATCTCGCTGACGGTGGTACGTACCAGGGTGCCGGCATTGGAGGTGAGCATAACGTCGTCTTCCTCTCCAACTCCCAGTGCGGCGACCAGCGGGCCATTGCGGCCAGAAGTCTGGATGCCGATCACGCCCTGCCCACCACGACGGTATACAGGGAACTCGTCCAGCGCCGTACGTTTGCCGTAGCCGTTGGCCGTGCCCAGGAGCACGTCGCCGTCGTCAGCGACCAGCATGGAGACGACCTCCTGCTCATCCTTGAGGCGAATGCCAAGCACGCCGCGGGTCTGGCGCCCCATCGGCCGGACATCATCCTCGCTGAACCGGATCGCCTTGCCGGCCGAGGAGAACAGCAGAATATCTCGCGTGCCGTCGGTAAAGGCCACATCGACCAGCTCATCGCCCTCCTCGAGCAGAACGGCCCAGATGCCGTTGGAGCGGATATTGGCGAAATCCGACAACGGCGTCTTCTTGACCCTGCCGGCGCGGGTGGCGAAGAACACGAACCAGTCATCCGGGAACTCACGCGTGGGCAGTACCGCGTTGATGCGTTCGCCCTCGTCAAGCGGCAGCAGGTTGACCATGGGGCGCCCCCGGCTGTTGTGGCCGGCCAGCGGAAGCTGGTAGACCTTGGTCTTGTAGACCTTGCCGGCACTGGTGAAAACCAGCAGCGTGTCGTGGGTATTGGTCACCCAGAACCGCTCGACGAAATCCTCGTCCTTGGTGCGCGCCGCCGAACGACCGCGACCACCCCGTTTCTGGGCCTGGTAGCGATCCAGCGGCTGGTACTTGGCGTATCCGGCATGAGACAGCGTGACCACCACGTCTTCAGGGGTGATCAGGTCCTCCATCGTCAGGTCGAGGTGATCCTGCACGATCTCGGTGCGACGATCGTCTGCGTACTGGTCGCGCAAGGCTTCAAGCTCTTCGCGGATGACCTGCATCAGGGCATCCGGATCGGACAGGATGCGCATCAACTCACGGATGGTGCCAAGAATCTCCTCGTACTCGTCCGACAGCTTGTCCTGTTCCAGGCCGGTGAGCTTCTGCAGGCGCAGGTCGAGAATGGCCTGAGCCTGTTGCGGCGAAAGCTGGTAGCCGCCCTCGCCCAGCCCGTACTCGGGCAGCAGATCCTCCGGACGGGACAATTCGGCGCCGGCGCGGCCCAGCAGGGCCTCGACCAGGCCGGCGTCCCAGCGTCGTGCCTGAAGCGCCTCTCGTGCATCGGCCGGGGTCTTGGAGGACTTGATCAGCGCAATGACCTCGTCGAGGTTGGCCAGAGCGACGGTCAGACCCTCGAGAATATGGGCGCGCTCGCGCGACTTACGCAGCTCGTAAAGGCTACGTCGGGTCACCACTTCGCGGCGATGGGCCAGGAAGGCCGATAACGCCTGACGAATCGTCAACAGCTTCGGCTGGCCGTCGATCAGCGCCACCATGTTGATGCCGAACACGGTCTGCAGCTGGGTCAGCTGGAACAGGTTGTTGAGCACCACCTCGGCGACTTCACCGCGCTTTAGCTCGATGACCATGCGCATGCCGTCCTTGTCGGACTCGTCCCGCAGTTCGCTGATACCCTCGAGTCGCTTCTCCTTGACCAGGTCGGCGATCTTTTCGAGCAACCGGGCCTTGTTGACCATGTAAGGCAGCTCGTTGACCACGATGCGGTTACGCCCGGTATCCTCGTCGGTCTCGACCTCGGTACGCGCTCGCAGGTAGATGCGACCCCGGCCCGTCTCATAGGCTTGGCGAATTCCGGCCGCACCATTGATGATGGCCGCGGTCGGGAAATCCGGCCCCGGCAGGTATTCCATGATGCCGTCGATGTCGATCTCGGGATCCTCGATCATCGCCAGCAGCGCCCGAATCACCTCGCCTAGATTGTGCGGGGGGATATTGGTAGCCATACCCACGGCAATGCCGGAAGCCCCGTTGACCAGCAGGTTCGGAACACGGGTCGGCAGGACGGTCGGCTCGGATTCCGACTCGTCGTAGTTGGGAATGAAATTGACCGTTTCCTTGTCGATGTCGGCCAGCAGCTGGTGCGACAGCCGGGCCATCCGCACCTCGGTATATCGCATGGCGGCGGCAGAATCGCCATCGATGGAACCAAAGTTGCCCTGCCCGTCGACGAGCATGTAGCGCATGGAAAACGGTTGCGCCATGCGCACGATGGTGTCGTACACGGCGCTGTCGCCGTGGGGATGATACTTACCGATCACGTCACCGACCACGCGGGCCGATTTCTTGTAGGGCTTGTTGTAGTCGTTGCCCAGCACATGCATTGCGAAAAGCACCCGCCGGTGCACCGGCTTGAGGCCATCGCGAACGTCCGGAAGCGCCCGGCCGACGATTACGCTCATGGCGTAATCGAGGTAGGACTGACGCATCTCGTCTTCCAGGTTCACCTGGAGCACTTCACGTGCCATTTCCGCCATCGGGGAGGTCCTGTCTGTCGCTGACCAGGTGCCACACAAGCGCCTGATTCACTGTGATTTTTATATGTCTTCCGGGAACCGCGGCGAACCCCGCCATTCCGGACACAACAAGCATGAAATTTTACCACAGCAAGGCCTTCCGGGGCAGTTCCGGCACTGGCGCCGAATGATTCCGACAGCCCCGGTCGGACGCGCATCGAGCGCGTCTGCTGCGGGTAGAATGATGCCCATGAAAAAACATTCAGGCGACACCGATAAGGATCTCAGCCCGATTCGCTTCGTTAAAGGCACCCTCAAGCTCCTCGACCAGCGCCTCCTTCCGGCTGAAGAACACTGGCTGACACTGGATTCGGTCGACCAGGTGGCCCGGGCCATCACCGATCTGGTGGTGCGCGGTGCGCCAGCAATTGGCATCACAGCCGCCTTCGGCGCGGTCATTGCCGCTCGACGCCGCGGTGATGATTTCAGCGCATGGCGAGCGGATCTGGAACAACTCAACCAGTCCCGGCCAACGGCGGTCAACCTCGCCTGGGCAACCGAACGCATGCTTCGCGTGGCGAAAGCCCACGGCCGACTGGATAGTGACGCGCTGGAAACCGAAGCACGCGCCATCCACGCCGAGGACATCGCTGCCAATCGGGCCATGGCACAATCCGGCAGCGCATTGTTGGAGACTGGCAGCGGCATTCTGACGCATTGCAACACCGGCGCGCTGGCCACCGGCGGCATCGGCACTGCACTCGGCGTGATCGTCGCCGGACACCGCGCCGGTCGCGTAGCCCGCATCTTTGCCGACGAAACCCGCCCCTGGCTGCAGGGGTCACGCCTGACCGCCTGGGAGCTGGCTCGCCAGGACATCCCTTTCAAGGTGGTCATCGAGGGCTCGGCTGCAGCCCTGATGGCCTCCGGACAGGTACAGTGGGTCGTCACCGGCGCCGACCGCATTGCTGCCAACGGCGACGTAGCCAACAAGATCGGCACCTGTTCCCTGGCCGTGATCGCGCGCCATTACGGTGTGCGTTTCATGGTGGTCGCCCCGTCGTCCACCGTCGACCCGCACATGTCCTCAGGGGAAGGCATTGCCATCGAGCAGCGTGACCCTTCCGAGATCTGGCGCGCCGCAGGGCTGGAGCAAGCACCGGCCGGCTTCGATGCCTGGAACCCGGTATTCGACATCACCCCGGCCGATCTCGTCGATTTCATCGTCACCGAAAACGGTGTCCATCGTCCGCCCTACGATTTCGCGAGCTGACAATCCGGTGCACAGTCTCACTAGTGTACCCCGCCTGACCTGACAATCGATGGGCTAACCCAGTATCATTGGCCTCCCAAAAACCGTTCACCTTGAGGAGCATGCAAAGACCATGCGTATCCTGATTACACTCTTGCTGGCCGTGCCCATGCTGGCCATGGCCGACGAATCAGCACAAACGGAGAACCCTAACGTGATCCTGCATACCAACCACGGTGCCATTGCCGTTGAACTGTTCAAGGATGACGCGCCCAAGAGCGTCGAAAATTTCCTCCAGTACGCCCGTGACGGCCACTACGACGGCACACTGTTTCACCGCGTGATCGACAACTTCATGATCCAGGGCGGTGGCTTCGACACCGACTTCAATCAGAAAGACACCCGCGACCCGATCGAAAACGAGGCCGACAACGGCTTGAAGAACGAGCGCGGCACTCTGGCCATGGCTCGCACCAATGATCCGCATTCGGCAACTTCGCAGTTCTTCATCAACGTGTCCGACAACGATTTTCTCAACCACCGCGGCAAGCAATCGGGCCAGACCTGGGGTTATGCCGTGTTCGGTCGGGTGACCGACGGCATGGACGTGGTCGACAGCATCCGTGCCGTATCGACCGGCACCCACGAGTTCCATCGTGACGTCCCGGAAGAGCCTGTCATCCTGGAACGAGTCGAACTGCCCTGAGTACCGCAGACCCCGTCTACCTGATTTCGGATCTGCATCTGGATCCGGAGCGCCCGGAGACCACGCGCCTGTTCGTCGACTTTCTCGACGGACCGGTGCGCACGGCCCGGGCGCTTTTCATTCTCGGAGACCTGTTCGAGGCCTGGATTGGCGATGACGGTATCGGTTCGATGGAACGCGAGGTCGCCGCCGCGCTGGCCCGGATCGCCGACAAGGGAATCGATATCCATTTCATCTGCGGCAACCGCGACTTCCTGGTCGGCGACGACTACTGCCGCCTGGCCGGGATGCAGGCACTGGACGAGCCCTCGCGCCTGAACGTACACGGCATGGAAGCGCTCCTGATGCACGGCGATACGCTGTGCACCGACGACGTCGCCTATCAGAAATTCCGCAGCAAGGCGCGCGACCCCAACTGGCAACGCCGCATGCTGTCATACCCGGCATGGGCTCGAAAATCACTGGCACGGCTGGCCCGGTGGCGCAGCAAGCTGCATACCGGGCGCACCGGACAAACAATCATGGACGTCAACCAGGCAGCTGTGGAAACGTGCTTTCGCAAACACGACGTCCGCCGCATCATCCACGGCCATACCCACCGGCGCGCAATCCACGATCTCGAGATCGACAGCCGCCACTGCCAGCGAGTCGTTCTGGGCGACTGGCATGACGAAGGCAGTGCCATTCGCATTGACGATAACGGCCTGGCCATGCTGACGGTGGCGCGTGATGAACACGACGCCGTCACCCTGCGCCTCCATGAAACGGCGGCGCCGCTGGCCGGCTGAGCAACGCGGACAAGTCCGGCAAGCGGCAAGGCATGAAAAAGGGCCGCTCAGAGCGACCCTTTCCCGGATCCGGCTGAATCAGTCCGAAATCAGCGAGGCTCTGGCGCTTCTTCGAATCGATCCTTGAAAATCTCGATATCGAGCACCTGCATCAGCACAGCGACATCGATATCGGCACTCTGAGCGTCGTCGGTCGTCAGGCACAACCAGGCGCCATAATCGCCTTCTTCCAATCCGACACTGTCGGCCAGCACCGAGACCACAGTGGAGTTACCAGCTGCAGTGATTCCGTCGGCAGGATCCACCGTCAACCAGGCCAGCTCCGACGGCGCCTCGCAGGAATCAGGACCCTCAGCCACCGTAATCGACCAGCTCAGTTCGGCCACCCCGTCGAAGTTGCCTATGACGAGCTGGAATTCGTCGCTCTCACCAACCGCAACGGTCACATCCAGCGCATCGGGATCAACTACCGCGCACGCGGCATCGAGCAGCAGGTCGATGTCGACCTCGGCACTTTCACCACCCTCCAGGCCGATGTTCGACTCGGATGCCGGCAAATGATCCTCCGCGCTCGCGGTAAGGTTGTAGGGACTCTCATCGGCGGGCAGGTCGACCTGGTAGAAGCCATCGCCGTCGGTCGTGACCATCCAGCTTTCACTCTGTCCCTCGACCAGAACTTCAGCGCCTGCCGCCGGAGCCGGATGATCCGAGCAGTAGCCCAGCGACGTGATCGTTCCGGCGATTACCGCCGGCCCCTCGGACACATTGAGGTTCAACGCCACTTCAACCAATGGTTCAGCTGCATCGTTGCTTTCGATACACACAGTGGCGGTGTAGTCGTCCGGTGCCAGCCCGGCCGCATCGGCAGTCACGGTGATAGTGGCCGACTGGCCACCACCGACGGAACCCGAGATCGACGACAACGATACCCAACCAGGGAGCTCGCAGCCGCCGTTTTCATCAATCGACCATTGCAGGCTCTCTTCGCCCAGGTTGTCGATCGTAATCGATTCGCTACCCAACTCGTTCTGTAGCAGTTCGAAAGAGAGCGCAAGCGGATCGACCTCGATCACCGGCGGCTCGAGTGGCTCTTCGCTGACGTCGACGACGACCGGGATGACCATCAACCCATTGTCCGGATCATTGGACTGCAGGCACAGCGAAGCCTCGTGCTCCCCGGCCGACAGATTCTTGGCGTCGACCAGGACATCGACGGCAGCGCTGCCGCCGGCGCCCACTATGCCCGATTCGGGATCGGTGGTCAGCCAGTCGACGTCAGTCGGGTCCTGGCAGACCGGGGGCGCAACCTTGTGGAGGGTGACGGTTACATCGGACCAGTCCATGGCGTCGTTCCAGGTGTGCTGGAAATCGAAAGTCCAGTCGCCCTCATCCAGCGCACCGTCGTCTCCGAAAATATCGAAGCCGATGTGCGTGCTGGTGTAGGTGCCGTCATTATCGGAGCCACTGCCGTCAAAATCCCATGGCGGATTGCCGGTCTGATATCCACCAACTTCGTAGCTGGCACCGTCAGGCGCGGTAATCGTCATGGCCAGATCCGAAGCCCAGGTGGCACTACCGCTGATGCCGCTGACCGTGCCTTCGAAGGTGAAACCGATGACCTGGCCACGGGTTTCAATCCCGGCACTCATGGTTTCGCTGCTGTTGCCATTGCCCGGCAGGGTGAAGTCGCTCAGGTTCAGCGACTCGTCTCGATCCGGATCATGGTCGTCCAGCGGGGTGTTGCCAAGGACGTTCTCGTCACTGAACAAAGACCAATCCAGATCGAGAGTACCGATATTGTCGATCGTCAGCGAAGACTGCGCGCTTTCACCTTCCTGGACAGTCACTTCCACCAGCATTGGTGCGACATCGGCCTGAGGCGCATCAAGTACCAGGTCCAGGATGACGGTCTCGTCTTCTGCCAGCACAACCTCGTCACTGGTGACAGGCGCAAAGCCGTCCTTGCTGGCCACTACATCGTAGTTCCCTTCAAGTGCAAGGATGCTGTACTGGCCATTCTCATCGGTCTGTGCCGAAAACGTGATGTCGTCCCCGACCGCCTCGACCAGCACCCCTTCAAGCGCATTTCCGGTGCCCCCGCGTTCCACCGTGCCCTCGATGAACCCACTGGGTCCCATCATGGGCGTGACGGCCACGCAATCGGACATGGGGCTGGTGCAAGCACTGCTTTCACCCACTGCCACCACGCTGTAGTTCACCTCGAACTCGTTGCGCAGGCCGGTCTCGGTGAAGCTCGTCCCTTCGACCTGGCCGACCCTGGCCTTGCCGAATTCACAGCCCATTGGACCTTCGGTTCGATAAACCCAGTACTCGGTTGCGTCATCGACCGGCTCCCAGGTCAACGCCACCCCTTCGTTGAAACTCGTTGCCGTGACCTCGGCCGGCGCTGCCGCCGGAGCGTTATCGCAGCCGGAGTCCTGCACGGTGGGCGTGGAACAGGCCAACTGATGACGGTCGAAGGCGGCGAAAATGGCGGACATGTGCGGAGTGCCGTCCTCGATGCTGCCGTTGTCGGCATCGGCGGCCAGGTACTGCAGGTAACCACTGTCGGCGTTGCAGCCGTTGCCGCTGCTCGATCCGGGATTGCACTGGTACCAGTCGCCGACGCCACCGGCACCCCAGTAGGTCAGACGCGTGCCCAACTCCAGCGCGGTGTTGACGTCGTAATCGAACGGTGAGCCCTCAAAGCCCTGCAAATCCCGGTGAACCAGGTCCCAGATCGTCTCGGCAACAATCGAACCCTCACAATGTGTGCTGCGTCCGCACGGGGTTCCGGAACCATCCGGACAGGCCTCGATGATCCAGTCGACGTCGTGTGGCTCACCGCTTTGCTGAAGCGCCCAATCCGATTCGCGCACACCGGAGCACTCCAGGCAGGGATCGCCGAATCCGGTACACAGACCATCCTCGAAGAAACCGCGCCCGATGCAGGAATCATTGAGCATGTTTTGTGCATAGATATCGGCAATCCCCTCGCCCGGTCGTGAAATCCCGGAGTTGACCGAATTGGCATCCATGCCATGTCCCCACTCGTGGTGCACCACGGCCATGATCTCGCCGGTGTTGCCACAGCCGCCGCCGGAATTGTAGAACGTCGCGGTATTGGTGCCAGTGTTCCAAGTCGCATTGCAGGTCTGGGACGTGTTGGTTACCCCGTTGATGGGCGCGTTCAGCCAGCTGTTGTCGGGCAGGTAGCCGCGTGCCTGTTCATTGATGCGGCCGACACCGTAGAAAACCGTGCGTGTGGCATTGGTGTTGCCTGGCGAAGTGCCTGCCGGAACGGAGCAATCGGTAGCGGCACCGTCGCCCAGGTCCAGATCGCCACTTTCACTGCTGACATTGATGCTGCCACAGCTGCTGTTCATGCCTATGTACTGACCCGACAGCGTCGTCGAAATCGTACCGGACGTGCCACCGGTGGGAATATTCCCGCCGGTAGTGGTATAACCTTGCGAGCTGCCATTCAGGCTGACATCGGCAAAGGGCATGGGATAACCCGACACTTCAACCCCGTCCGGGGGGACGCCGTCATTGCCAATCGGATAGATGCCGCCGATCATGCCACGCGAAGGCTCAGGTCCCCTGGTTTGGACATTGGAGTGGGACTCGTGACCGTGTGGATCATGACCATGCTTCTCGTCATGATCGTGGTAGTGATTGGTGTCCTTGAAGGCCAGCAACTCACCCGAGTGAGCATCGATCAGTGCTTCCCAGGAGCCGATATCATCCACGAACCAGGGGCTGATCACCCAGACCAGCCGGTGCCCGAGGCCATCTCCTACAGTGCCCAGGAGACTCTGATCCGACTCGCTTGACACTGGAATGATTTCCAGTCGAGTCGGACGGTGAAGCCGCTCGTGGGACTGGTCGCCCAGGAATTCAATCAGCTGCTGCTCGGCCTCCTCGGCCGTCAGCTCGGGACGAGTGGAAAGATGCACATCAGCCCAGTTACGCTGGCCCATCAACACAAGGTTGCCGCTGTTGATGCTGGCCGTGATGAAAGTGTCACGTACTGGAATGTTATCGACCTGACGACGAACATTGAGCTGAATGAGCCGCTCGCCATGCATCTGCATACGAGGCTTGGCGAACTCCTCGGCACTGAAGCCCAGTTCATTCTCGTGTTCACGCAGAAAGGCGAGAAAGGCCTCAGCTGCGGCCGAGACCTTTTCGTCATATGAGGCCGGAAGATCCCGGTCGAGGTCGGACCATTGAAGGTCATTGCCCACCCCGGTCCCCGGAATCATGGGGCGGGTCAGGATCAAGGTACCCCAGCGACCGCTGCGCACGTCCAGAAAGGCGTTGTGCAGCCTCACGCCCATGGTGTCGAGCTCGGTGGCCCTTTCCGAGGCTACGGATGGCGGCAATTCGTGGAGTGGCTGGTAGACACTGCCCCACCAAAGCTCTGGGTGTTGGAATTCCAGGTCATGCAGATCGCGGTGCGCGGGGGGCTGAAGGGCAAATGCGGGCAAAGCCACGCAAACGATGGCGGCCAGCGCCAGGGTTCTGCTCAGTTTCATGTATTGGTCCCAAAGTTGACAGATATGACGGTTTTTATTGGTTCTTGTGCAGCCCGCCCCCTGTCAGCATTTCAGACCGCATTAGTAATCAGTCGCGGAGGATATCACAGGCTATTTTCACCTGTGTTCGCAGCCACTCAAACGGAACGGCGGTTGACTTGCCTGGTGACTGGCATCAAATCAGGGCTTCGAGCCGGCGCGCAGCCGCCACACCGCTGCTCCAGGCACCCTCGATGCGGCTCCCGTTGCACCAGTCCCCGGCCACGGCCAGACGGCTTGTCCCGTCGAGCAGACAGCCTTCTATCAAAGGCTTGTCGGCCAGCGCAAAGCGCCACCGATGCGCGCTTTGCAATACTGGGCCCATCGCAAACGCGGGCTCGAGCTGTCGCAGTTCCATCAGCATGGAGTCGGCGACCGTGTCGGGTTCGGACTCCAGTTGCTCATCCGACCAGTCCGCACCGGCATGGATGATCCAGCTCTCGGCGGTTGAGCGTTGCGGCTTGGTATTGTTGCGGGCGATCCAGGCCAGGCTGCCGTCATTAACAAATGCGGCGTCGAAGTCCGTTGGCACGGGTCGCTCATAACCGAGCATGAGCGCCCAGCACGATCGCATTTCCACTCCGCTGAGTTTGCGGTGAAACGGGTGTTGAGACCCCAGAAGTGCAGCAGCCTGCTGCGGAGGCGCTGTCAACAACAGGGCCGACGCCTCCAGGCTTGTCCCGTCTGCGAGTTCGAGCCACCAGCATTCGTCAAATCGAACCCTGGCGACTCGGCTTGAGTAGCGGCAATCCAGGCCTTCGGCGAAGCGCTTGAGCAAACCGTTCATTCCCGGCATCGCCACGAGGCGACGGTCGGGAGCTCCGTTGCCGCCCTCCGGCCTCGAGCCGTACACCCGAAGTCGCGGTTGCCATTTCGCCACCAGCCCGGCTCTTTCCCAGGCCCGAACACGACGCCGGAACGCCTCGCTGCGGGCAGTAAAATACTGGGCGCCATGATCGAAGGAAAATTCGCCTTCTCGACGCGTCGAGCTGCGACCGCCGGGGCCGCGCGCCTTGTCCAGAACCGTGACGGAAACACCACGTGAGGCAAGGTGACTCGCTGCGGTCAGGCCGGCCCAGCCAGCACCCACGATAATGACGTCAGCTGCTTTCATGGCGGGTCAGAATCAGATCGTCAGTGTCGAACCCCTGCTCACGTGCCGTCTCTTTCAAAGACTCGAGCCGTTCTTCGGAAAGTTCGGGGGAACGGGCCAGTATCCAGAGGTAGCGGCGGTTGTCGCTGCCGACCAACGCGTACTCGTAGTCGGCACCCAGGGCCATGATTCGATAATCACCCCATACGAACGGCAGAATCGACAGCCAGCGCGGGGCGAAGCGAACTTCCAGCGCGGCTTCCGGCCCCTCGGGATCGGCGCGCCTGGCTACACCGCCGGCCTCGATGAAACTGCCATCTTCGCGACGACAGCGATTGGACACATCAATCCGGCCATCGTCGCGCAAGCGATAGTCGGCCGTCACGTTCGAATCGCACTGACGCTGGAAGCGATTGGGAAGGCGTGCAATCTCATACCAGCGCCCCTGGTAGCGCTCCAGGTCAACCTGGTCAACCAGGCTCAGTCCGGCATGTGAGGAACCCATACTCAGCAGCATGAACGCCATGCCGGCGACAGTCAACGTAAAGGACTTCATGGCCCGGATTCTGCCAGAGTGCACGTGAACATGGGAGCCTTCAGTTATTCGCCTGTCCGGTGGCTCGCTCCCGAATCATCTGGTAAATACGGCGCTTGTTCTTCTTGCCGGCAACGATGACCACCAGGTCGCCGAGACGCGCCATTGCCAGCGTCTCCTCGATCGACCACATCTCCTCCTCGCTTACGGTGATTGATTCGTCGCTTACGCCGGCGCTCAGCAATCCGGCACGAAGGTGACGTGCGACCTCTCCCGGCTGCCGCTGATAGAGGTAGGTAAATCCTTTGCATACATAGTGATCGAAAGCGCCGGCCGCCTCCTCGCCCATACGCCGAATGAATGCGTCGGAGTTTGCCGCCGAGCAGGAGAAGTTGAGAATGCGGCGCCCCTTCACTGACGTACGGCGCACGAATTCCGCAAGCTTTGCCAGGCCATCCGGGTTGTGGGCGTAGTCAATGATCAGCTCGAACGGCAATCCATCGACTTGGTTGAGGCGGCCGAAATGAGTCTCGAAGGAAGTATCCAGTTCGCGCAGACCAGCGGCGATCACACTCGGCGCCACCCCAATCAAATACGCTGACAAAATGGCATGCAGTGTATTGCTGACGTTGTGGACAGCACGCCCGCCATGACAAACGGGCACCTCGTCTATTGCGACAACGGGAATCTTGCAGCCATCGTCGTGCACGACAAGCCAGTCGCGACCCTCCAGTGATTCGACCACGGCGAGAGCGCCGACTGGCGTCATCAACTCCGCCAGATTGCCCGCTGTCTGCTGCTGCGAGACCAATCCGATTCGACGACCATCCAGCTTGGCCAACATCCCCAGGCAATGCCGGTCATCGGCATTGAGCACCACCGCATCGTCGGACGCTTCGAGAATGCTGCACTTGATGCGTGCCATTTCCTCGATCGAGGCGATGGCCAGGTCATCGTCGAGATGATCTTCGCTGACATTGAGACAGACGCCGACGCGGCAGTGTTCGAAACCCAATCCGGTACTCCCGGCACTGCCGCGGGTTGACTCAAGCACGGCCACCCCGGTTTCCGGATGGTCGAGAACCCGCAGGTGCCCGATCAGGTGCCCGTCCTCGGTATCCGAGATTTCTGCATTTCCGATAAAGGACCCATCGGAACAGGCCATGGCCGATTGCCGGTTGCTGTGCAGCAAGATCCGGTGAATCATTCTCGCCGTGGTGGTCTTGCCGTTGGTTCCGGTCACCGCGACCACCGGCACCCGCGAGCGTGCCGAATCAGGAAAGAGCCAGTCGACGAATGCGATGGCGAGTTCATGCAACTGCGGATCGCCGGCGTCCAGGTAACGATCAAGCCTCGGCGCCAGGTCCACATCGACGACCACACCGCCGCTTTCGGCCAATGGGCAATCAATATCGTCGGTGACGATCTGTACCGCCATCAGGCCGACATCCAGCCTTGCGGCAATCTGCTCAGCCATGGTCGTGATCGACGGATGTACGCGTTCCAGGTCGAATACATTGAAACCACCCCCGGCTTCCGTGCGCTCACCCAGAACACTCCGACATTGCCCGCCACCCACCAGCAGCAACCACTGCCTGCCGGGAATGAACGGTTCGACAAGCACTTGCTCGCCGTAGCTCAGTGCGGCGCGTGCCGCCGAGCGAACCTTGTCCTCAGTATCGACATCGAGCGTGGATGCAAGACCTGACAGGCTTCCGACAGGCCGCACGGCCACTGACCGGCCGATGCGTCGCCAGGCACGTACCACACGTGATTCACCCAGACACCAGGCGGCGTCGGGATGGCTCGCAGCAGTCGGCACATGCATTGATGCCAGCGCCTGCAGGCGTGTCTCGCGGTTGCGCACCAGACCGAACACGCGCTCGGAACGGCTGACACAGAAGGTGCCATCGACGGTGTGCTGTCGGCTCCCCTGCCCCAGGCGCAGCAGCGAATGGGGCCGCAGGCGGAAATCGCCCTCGATCGGATCGGAAGGCGGTCGATCCAGACGAAGGCGGGGAATACCGCGATCGCGCGCAGCGTCGATGATGGCCAGCGTGTCGCATGGGGTGGCCAGCGGCGCATGCTCGCGAACGAAGGTATCCAGTTGGTCATTCAGTCCGCGCTGCCATGCCTCTTCAACGCTCCCCTGCCTGTCGAGTCGACGACCAAGCAGGTATTCCGTCAACTCCAAGGCCAGTTCGGCAGCGGCATGACCGCTGTCGGGGTGGTCGTACTCGAACCATGGGCGCGTCTGACCCTGCACAATGCAGTCATCGATTCCGAACCGGCTTACCCGGTGCCCTGCACGCCGCAGAATCGCAAGTGCCAGGCCGGCAAACCACTGCCCCATCCCGTCCTGGCCACAGGTGAGAGGTTCAATCGCGGGATTCGAAATTGGATCGATTACCGACTTCAGCCACTCGAAAGACTCCAGCGCTTCGGACAGCCCTGGATCCAGCGCTTGCAATTCAGCATCGCTAAGCCCCAGGTGATAGTGAAGTAATGGACAGGGCCCGAGCCGGTTGTAGCCCGAGTACATGAATGTACGAATGATCTCCATACCGCAGCCCCATTTCTCAGCTTGGTTTGTGAGCCGTCACGACGAGCAACTCCCAGCGCATGGCGACTCCGCCATCTTCGAGCGACCTCGTGCCCAACAGCCGATCAATGCCGTCGATGACCTGATCGTCGCTGGCCTGATCCATTCCGAACAGGGCCTGCGTGAATCTCGCCATGCTCGCAAGGTCGGGGAACCGCCATTCCAGGGGGGTGATTTGCAGGGAGACATTGACCAGCCGCGAGGCCTTCAGCAAATCAATCACATCACCATCGAAAAAATGCCCGTCATGGCCGAGGCTGCTGTGGGCATCGACAAACCCGTTCAGAAACCGGGCCGGAGCACTGCCGGTGGCGATTTCGGCGATGCCCAGACGCCCACCGGGGCGCAGCACGCGCTGGAATTCGGCAAGGATGGCCGGTAAACAGCGTTCGTGATGCAGGCCGGCCAGGCTGGCAACTGCATCGGCCGTGGAATCCGGCAGCGCGATGGCATCAAGCGGGCAATGGACCCGGTCAATGCCTTGCTCACCGGGGCAGCGCCGAAAGAACTCGCCGACCGGATCCACCGCAATGTAGCGAACCCCCGCAGACAGGTACCGGGCGAGGTAACCGCCGCCGGCCGGAGCGTCGATGAGCACTTCACCGTCGCGTACACCCAGCGCGCCTGGCAGCAACTGCAACTCCGCGGCACGTGCTTCCGGCCAGTCCCGCATGGCGCGATGGTATCGCTCTCCGCGCGCGGAAAAGATGTCATGGTAGCTATCGACATCCCGCATGATGCACCTCCGCTCCAGTTGCCGGCCAGCGCTGCCCGGCCGTCACAGCCGGGGCACGGTCAGGTTTCAGTCTTCCGGACGCAGGTAGGGGAACAGCAGCACGTCACGGATCGAGGGAGAGTCGGTCAGCAACATCACCAGCCGGTCAATGCCGATGCCCTCGCCGGCCGCCGGCGGCATGCCGTACTCCAGTGCGCGGATGTAATCGCGGTCGAAATGCATGGCCTCGGCATCGCCGGCGTCACGCGCCTCGACCTGGGCCATGAAGCGTTCGGCCTGGTCCTCGGGGTCATTGAGCTCGGAGAACCCATTGGCAATCTCGCGACCGGCCACGATCAGCTCGAAGCGGTCGGCGAAGTCCGGATCCTCGTCGTTGCGGCGCGACAACGGCGAGACCTCGATCGGGTAGTCGACCACGAAGGTGGGTTGAATCAGCGTATGCTCGATGCGTTCCTCGAACAGTTCCATCAGCAGTCTGCCCCAGCCCCAGTTGTCCTCGACGTGAATGTCGTTGGCACGGCACACTGCGTGCAATTTCTCGGCGTTCTTGATATCTCCGGGCTCGATCTCGTCGTAGTGCTCGACCACCGCGTCAGCCACCCGGACGCGGGCGTATTCACCGGTGAAATCTATACACTCGCCCTGGTAATCGACCTTGCCGTCGGTCATGCCCGGCAGTTCGCTGACCACGGTGTTGAGCAAGTCCTGGGTCAGCGCGATCAGGTCGTTGTAGTCGGCATGCGCCCAGTAGTACTCGAGCATGGTGAACTCGGGGTTGTGTCTCGTCGACACGCCCTCGTTGCGGAAGTTGCGGTTGATCTCGTAGACCTTCTCCAGCCCGCCGACCAGCAGACGCTTGAGATGCAGTTCCGGCGCGACGCGCAGGTAAAGATCGAGATCGAGCGCATTGTGATGCGTCACGAACGGCCTGGCCGTCGCCCCGCCCGGGATGTGGTGCATCATCGGTGTTTCGACCTCGAGAAAATCCCGGCTGTCGAAGTAGCGACGAATGGAGCGGATGATCAGCGTGCGCCTGACGAAGGTCTCGCGGACCTCCGGATTGACAATCAGGTCGACGTAGCGCTGGCGGTAACGCGTTTCCTGGTCGGTCAGGCCGTGCCACTTCTCCGGCAGCGGACGCAGGGACTTGGTCAAAAGCCGGAGATCAGTCGCTTGCACACTGAGCTCACCGGTGCGGGTGCGCATCACCCCCCCGGTCACACCGACAATGTCGCCGATATCCCATTGCTTGAAGGCCTGGTAGACGCCCTCTGGCAGGTCGTCGCGCCGGAGATAGAGCTGGATGCGTGCACCCGACCCGTCCTGGATATGGACAAAACTGGCCTTGCCCATAATGCGGCGGCTCATGATGCGCCCGGCGAGGCTGAAGGTATCGTCCAGCGCCTCCAGTGCATCCTGGTCCCAGCGCTCGGCATCCTTGAACCGCTCAAGCAGGTCGGTGGCCGTCATCGTCACCCGAAAGTCATTGGGGTAGGCCTCGCCCTGCTCGCGCAATGTCGTGAGCTTCTCACGCCGCTCGGCAATCAACCGGTTCTCGTCCACCTCGGGCATTTGATCCTGGTTTTTGTCTGTCATCTAGCTTCCGGTTTCCTGGAACCACAGATTACGCAGATTAGCGCAGATTGTAATGATCATGTATTCAGAAGCCGGGTGCCGAGAACTCCCTTCTTTCCAAAGAAATCCAACCGGGATCGGCCTTTCAAACATCTTCATAGATTTGCCTTTCAATCTGCGTCAATCTGCGAAATCTGCGGTTTCATTCATTCCAAACCAGCCTGAAGCTGGGCGGCGGCGAATTCGTCGAGGTCGCCGTCAAGCACTTTCTGGGTATCGGACCGTTCGATGCCGGTGCGCAAGTCCTTGATACGCGACTGGTCGAGCACATAGTTGCGAATCTGGCTGCCCCAGCCGATATCGGCCTTTTCATCTTCGGCCGCCTGCGCCTTTTCCTGCTGCTTCTGCAGCTCGAACTCGTAGAGCTTGGCGCGTAGCTGCTTCATCGCCCGATCCTTGTTCTTGTGCTGCGAACGGTCGGTCTGGCACTGCACGACGATACCTGTCGGTTCGTGCGTGATGCGCACGGCCGATTCGGTTCGGTTGACGTGCTGCCCACCGGCACCCGAGGCGCGATAGACGTCGATGCGCAGGTCCGAAGGATCGACCTCGACCTCAATGCTGTCGTCAATTTCCGGCGAGACGAACACGCTCGCGAACGAAGTGTGTCGACGATTGCCCGAGTCGAACGGCGATTTGCGCACCAGGCGGTGCACGCCGGTTTCGGTGCGACACCAGCCGAAGGCATGATCGCCCTCCACGCGCACCGTGGCACTCTTGATACCGGCCACGTCGCCTTCGGACACCTCGATCAGCTCTGCCTTCCAGCCCCGACGCTCGGCCCAGCGCAGGTACATGCGCAACAGCATTTCGGCCCAGTCCTGAGCCTCTGTACCGCCGGAACCGGCCTGGATGTCGATGAAACAGGGGCGACCATCCATCTCGCCGGAGAACATGCGCTGAAACTCCAGCTCGGCGACCTGCTTTTCCAGGCTCTCGAGGTCGGCACCGACGCTGACCAGCGTCTCCTCATCTTCCTCGGCCAGGGCCATATCCAGCAGTTCGGCGGCGTCGCTTACACCTTCAATGACAGCCTTCTGCGCGCTGACGGATCGATCCAGGTCTGACCGTTCCTTGCCGAGTACCTGGGCATGGTCGGGATCGTTCCAGACGTCGGGATCCTCGAGTTCGCGGGTGACCTCTTCGAGTCGTTCTACCTTGCCATCGTAGTCAAAGATACCCCCTCAGCGCCCGCACACGGCGCTCCAGGTCGTCCAGGAGGTTTTTCAGAGATGTCTGTTCCATTTTCCATTCCAGTATTTTGGCGAAAGAGGCGCATTGTACCGATTCCTGAACGCCGTCCACGAGAAATCCGGTGATTGGCGTTGTTGCCCTCGCCAATAGTCCATCGGCGATTCCATGTCGCCCCGCCCTCCCGAAAACTTGCTACAGTGATATTCGCTTTGAACTCACCC
>SKXY01000092.1 GCA_007128175.1 Wenzhouxiangella sp.
CCAAGTAACAAGCTCCAATGATCAAACAAGGACCAATGATCAATGTTCAATGACCGAAACGGGTGGCTCCGCTCCGATTTTCTTGGCCATTCGGTCATTGCGTCATTGAGATTTGTTTGTAAATTGGAGTTTGGTCATTGATCATTGGGGTTCCATGACCAGAACCGTCATCCTCGTCCACGGCCTCTGGTACGGTCAGCTCGGACTGGTCCTGCTCAGGCGTCGCTTGAAGCGGGCCGGCTTCGATTGCCACGGCTTTTCCTATCCCACGCTGCGGCGGCCGCTAGCCGCCAACGCTCGTTCACTTTTCGAATTTGCCCGCCGTTTTGAGGACGGTCCGCTGGATTTCGTCGGCCACAGCCTGGGCGGGTTGGTGATCCTGCGCATGCTCGACGAGTTCGGCGGTCTGCCGCCGGGGCGGGTGGTGTTGCTGGGTTCCCCGGTCAGGGGCTCGGCCGTGGCCAGCGAGGCGGCTGACCTGCCGCTGATTCGTCCCCTGGTCGGTCAGGCGAAAACCGCGCTGGAATACGGCTACCGCGCCGCGCCGGCTGATCGCGCGACCGGTACTGTCATGGGCACCGGCCATGTCGGGGTGGGGCGCCTGTTCCGGAATCTCGAGCAACCCAGTGACGGGGTCGTCGCCGTCGACGAATGCCGCCTGGAAGGTGCTGCCGACGAACTCGTCCTGCCGGTCACCCACACGGGGTTGGTGACCTCGCGCAAGGCCGCTGAAGCCGTTGCCCGATTTCTCGAGAGTGGGTGGTTCGGGACTTGAAACTGGAAACGGAAAACGTCAATCGGGGCAGGGTCGGCGAGCCTTTTATCCGCCTCGGGTGGCCAACGGCGGGAGCCCTGCCGTTGGCCACTGCCCCGTGGTCAACGACTCGGAGGCCCCCCCGTTTCACGTTTCCCGTTTTCCGATTTCCAGTCCAGCAGGTACCACCGCCTCCTACTCCCCACCTCAATCCCATGGATTGCAGTCATACCCGGCCACCCGCACCAGCCGCTCGGCTTCGGTCACGCCCGTGCCCAGGCCGGCCTCGGTGAAGTCGTAGCCCAGCAGCAGCGTGTTGCAGTCCAGCGCCTCGATGGTCATCCAGCCGATCGGAAGGCGCTCGATATCGGCGTCGTCGAACAGGTCGGGACCGAGGCCGAAGAACTCGCCGCCGACCAGGTATTCCATGTCCAGGTCGACGAAGTCGAAGCCCGGTTCAATACCGCCGGTGTTGCCGGCCACCCAGGCCGGTTCGCCGTCAAGGTAGGTAAAGAACAGGGCGAAGGCATAGTTGGTGTCGTCGGCCTGCTCACCGATATGCAGCACCAGCCCGCTGGCGGGAATGCCCTCGATGGTGTACTGGCCGGACATGCGGCCATGCAGGGGTGGAAACTCGAACTGGGTGGGGTCGAGTTGCGGGGAGTAGGCATCGACGTCGATCAGCACACTGTCGATGGCCTGGGGATCGAACGGAAACCAGCTCAACTCCAGGGTGAACAGGTCGTTGTAGTCATCCAGGTCGAAGCGCGTTTCTCCGTCGACCGAGAACGGATCGACCGCCAGCATCCAGGTGCGCCCCTGCGTGGTGACGTAGTTGCCTGTGGCGCCGACGTCGCCCACGGCCGGTAAACCGATCAGCTGCGAGCGGTGCCAGGCGACGTCGACGACGCCGGCATCGGCCCAGACCTCGGGAACCAGCACGTCACCGCTGCCGCTGACCTTGCGCATGCGCACCATCACCACCGAATGCCCGGGATCGTGACAACCGACGCGCCAGACTGTGATGCGCACCCGCGCATCCGGGGTATTCGGGTCGCTGGTCGGTGCCCAGATGGTACGGTCGTAGAGCGTGTTGTCGGTCGACGTGGGCCCCTCGGGTAGCCACAGCGAAACGCAGCCCGGCGGGAAGGGCGAGTTCAGGTCGGTCAGCACATTGATTTCGCCGGTGGCAAACGACTTGCCGGCGAACAGGATGAGCAGAATCGGCAGTATTCGGCGCATTATTGGGACTCCCGGTGATTTTCGGTTGCGATTGTAGCGGGTCGGGCTGAGTGGGGGCTGAATGGGCGGCCGCTGCGCGGCGGGAATCGAAAAATGTAAATCGTAAGTTGGGGGAAACTCCGTGCTGGCTAACTGTCGAGGTGGCCAAGGGCTGACGTGTCATCTTTGTCCGGCCCTTGCCCACCCTAGCCCGGGCATCGGCACGGCCTCGCGCCCGTTTTCCGTTTTCCGTTTCTCCGCTCCAGCCAGCGCCTTCGGTTAAAATCCATCGTTTGCCATTCAATCCAAGAGGTTCCAACCCCCATGGCCGGTCATAGTAAATGGGCCAATATCCAGCACCGCAAGAAGGCGCAGGACGCCAAACGCGGCAAGATCTTTACCCGTCTGATCCGTGAAATCTCGGTCGCGGCGCGCGAGGGCGGCGGTGATCCCGAGTCCAATCCGCGCCTGCGGCTGGCCATCGACAAGGCCAACGGCGCCAACGTGCCCAAGGACAACATCGAGCGCGCCATCAAGAAGGCCACCGGTGAACTTGAAGGCGCGGCTTACGAGGAGCTGCGTTACGAGGGCTACGCCCCCGGCGGCGTGGCGGTGATGGTCGATTGCCTCACCGATAACCGCAACCGTACGGTCTCGGAAGTGCGCCATGCCTTTACCAAGCACGGCGGCAACCTCGGCACCGACGGTTCGGTGGCCTTCCAGTTCGAAAAGCGAGGCGTGATCACCTTTGCCCCGGGCACCAGCGAAGAGAAGGTGATGGAAGCGGCTCTCGAAGCCGGTGCCGAGGACATCGTCACCGACGACGACGGCTCGATCGAGGTGCTGACTCCCCCGGAGGAGTTCGAGGCCGTGCGCGACGGACTCAAGGCCGCCGGGCTGGAATTCGAACAGGCCGAGGTCACCCAGCGCGCCGACAACCTGGTCGAGGTCGATGTCGAGACCGGGCGCAAGGTGCTGAAGTTTCTCGACGTGCTCGAGGATCTCGACGATACCCAGGACGTGTGGTCGAATGCGGATATTCCGGCCGAGGCGTATGAGGAATAAGGGTTCAGGGTTCAGGTTTCAGGTTTCAGGTGGGTCTGCCCGAAGCGCGAACGTCTGCCTGGCGGGGCGATGAGGATCCTGGGGCTTGATCCCGGTTCGCGGATTACCGGTGTCGGCATCATCGAGGACGGGCGGCTGGTCCATGCCGAGGCCCTGAGGCTTGGTGGCGGGCCGATGCCCGAACGGCTGGGCATGATTTTTGAAGGGGTGCGCGAGTTGATTGATCGCTACCAGCCCACCATCGCCGCGGTGGAAACCGTATTCATGAGCCGTAACCCGCAGGCGGCGATCAAGCTCGGCCAGGCCCGTGGCGCGGCGATCTGCGCGGCGGTCAGCGGCGGGCTGGAAATTCACGAGTACGCGCCGCGTGCCATCAAGCAGGCCATAGTCGGCCGTGGTGGTGCAGCCAAGGAACAGATTCAGCACATGACGCGGGTGCTTCTGAAAATCGAGGTCGATCTCGGCGAGGATGCATCCGATGCCCTCGCCGTGGCCCTGTGTCATCATCACACCCAGCAAACCGCCAGCCGCCTGCCTCCAGGAGTCAAGCTTCGATGATTGTTCGCCTGTCCGGTACATTGATAGAACGCCAGCCACCGTCACTGGTGGTCGACGTCCAGGGCGTCGGCTACGAGGTCGAGGCGCCGCTGAATGTCTTCGATCGCCTGCCGGCCGACGGTGAGCCGCTGACCATTCTCACCCACCTGGTGGTGCGCGAGGACGCCCAGATTCTCTACGGTTTCTTGAGCGAGGCCGACCGCAGCCTGTTCCGTGAACTGCTCAAGGTTTCCGGTATCGGCCCGCGGCTGGCGCTGGCCATTCTCTCGGGTGTCAGCGGCGACGACTTCGCGCTGATGGTCGAGGCCGGCGACGCCCAGGCATTAACCCGCCTGCCCGGCATCGGCAAGAAGACCGCCGAGCGGCTGATCCTGGAGATGCGCGGCAAGCTTTCCGACCTCGGTGACGGTGCCGGCAGCTTGGCGGCCGGTGGCGATGCCTCGGGCGAGGCCCGGGCTGCCCTGACGGCGCTGGGCTACTCCTCGGCCGAGGCACTGAAGATGGTCAAGGCCGTGGCCGATCCGGAGCTGTCGGCCGAGGCATTGATTCGAGCCGCGCTCAAGAAGAAGATGCAGGGATAAATGGACAGCGAACGCCTGATCACCGGTCAAACCGACAACGACGAGGCCCGCATCGAGGCGACTCTCAGGCCTTCGCGCATGGCCGAGTACATCGGTCAGCCGGCGATGAAGGAGCGACTGGGCATCTACCTGGAGTCCGCCCGCGCCCGCCACGAAGCGCTCGATCACGTATTGATCTTCGGCCCGCCGGGACTGGGCAAGACCACGCTGGCCAATGTCATTGCCGCGGAGATGGGCACCAACCTGCGCCAGACATCCGGCCCGGTGCTCGAGCGCGCCGGCGACCTGGCCGCGATGCTGACCAATCTCGAGCCGGGTGATGTGCTGTTCGTCGATGAGATTCACAGGTTGAGCCCGGTGGTCGAGGAAGTGCTCTACCCGGCCATGGAGGACTACCGCATCGACATCATCATCGGCGAGGGGCCGGCGGCGCGTTCCATCCAGCTTGACCTGCCGCGCTTTACCCTGGTCGGTGCGACCACCCGCGCGGGCCTGCTGACTTCGCCGCTGAGAGACCGCTTCGGCATCGTCGAGCGGCTGGAGTTCTACGATGTCGAAGAGCTGGCCCGCATCGTGCTGCGCTCGGCCGGCATTCTCGATATCGAGACCGACGAGGCCGGCGCGGCCGAGATCGCGCGGCGCTCGCGCGGCACCCCGCGTATTGCCAACCGCCTGCTCCGGCGCGTGCGCGATTTCGCCCAGGTGCGCGCCGACGGCCGGATTACCGAAACCGTTGCCGGCGACGCCCTGGAAATGATGCAGGTCGACGCGCGCGGCTTCGATACCATGGACCGGCGGCTGTTGAAGAAGCTGGTCGAGGACTTCGGCGGCGGACCGGTGGGCGTGGAAAGCCTGGCCGCCGCACTCTCGGAAGAACGCGGCACCATCGAGGACGTCATCGAGCCCTACCTGATCCAGGAAGGCTATCTGATGCGCACTGCGCGCGGTCGCATGGCCACGGCCACCACCTGGCGCCTGTTCGGTCTCAACCCGCCCGAGGGCGCGGTGGGAGACCTGTTCGCGGGCAATGGATCCGGGGACGAATGAATCCCTCTTTTTGCTATCGCGTTTACTGGGAAGACACCGATGCCGGTGGTGTGGTCTACCATGCACGCTACCTGGCCTTTTTCGAGCGTGCGCGCTCGGACTGGCTGCTCGAACTGGGGTTTCCGCAGGTCGAGTTGCGCGAGCGTGATAACCGGGTCTTTGCCGTCAGCCGCATGGACATCGAATTTCTCAGTCCCGCGCGGCTGGAAGATGAACTCGAAGTCACGGTTGACGTCGAACAGTTTCGTGCCGCCACGGTCATGTTCGGCCAGCGGATGTTCCGGGGGGATGGCCAGCTGCTGGCGCGGGCCTCGGTGCGTGCGGCCTGCCTGGCCGCAGACAGTTTTCGCCCGGCGCGCATGCCCGCGCGCCTGCAACAGACCATGAAGAATCTGACAACGGAATGACTCAATGAACGGTGAACTGCAAGTCTGGGACCTGATCATGGAAGCCGGCCTGCTGGTGCAGGGCGTCATGCTGCTGCTGCTGCTGGCCTCGATCGCTTCCTGGATGGTGATCTTCCAGAAACGCCAGGTGCTCGCCCGCGCCGAATCCCGGGCACGCAAGTTCGAGGAAAACTTCTGGTCGGGCGCCGACCTGACCAAGCTATACGACAAGGTGGCCGGCGACCGGGCCGGGCGCGAGGGCCTGGAAGGTATCTTCGAGTCCGGTTTCCGCGAATTCACCCGGCTGCGCGAGGAGAAGCGACTGGGCGCCGATGCCTTGACCACTGGGGCCCAGCGCGCCATGCGGGTGACGCTGACCCGTGAAATGGACCGCCTTGAGCACCGCCTCAGTTTCCTGGCTACCGTCGGTTCGGTCAGTCCCTACGTGGGCCTGTTTGGCACCGTCTGGGGCATCATGAATTCCTTCCGTGGCCTGGCCGGGGCTCACCAGGCCACCATCGCCATGGTCGCACCGGGTATTTCCGAGGCGCTGATCGCCACGGCCATGGGCCTGTTCGCCGCCATTCCCGCGGTGATCGCGTTCAACAAGTTCTCCAACCAGGTCGAGCGGCTGGAGGTGCGTTACGACAACTTCAAGGAAGAGTTCGCCAATATCCTGCACCGCCAGGCCCGCCGCCTCGAGGAACGAGGCGCGGCATGAGCGACCAGCCCTACATCCGGCGCCGCCGGCGGCCAATGTCGGAAATCAACGTCGTGCCTTACATCGACGTGATGCTGGTGCTGCTGGTGATCTTCATGATCACCGCGCCGCTGATGAACCTGGGCGTCGAAGTCGAGCTGCCCACCGGCCAGGCCGAGCCGCTGAGCGATCAGGGTGACCCGCTGCTGGTGACGGTGACCCGCGAGGGGGATCTGTACCTGGATACCGGCGATTCGCCGCAACTGGTCGACAGCGAGTCGCTGGTCGAGATTGTCGGCGCCATTGCGCAGCGCAACCCCGATGTGCAGGTGACCGTCAGCGGCGATCGCGACGTCGCCTACCAGCATATCTACGGCGCTATGGTGTTGCTGCAGCGTGCCGGCGTCCCCGCCGTCGGCCTGATTGGCGACCCCGAAGACTGAACATGCCCAGTCACCTGTGGAACCCGCGACATGGCTGGGCAGGTGTAGCCATGATTGGAATGAACCACGAAGAGCACGAAGCGCACGAAGGTATGAAGAGAACGAGATGATGATGAGTATTTCATTTGGTTTTTCTTCGTGTTTTTCGTGCCCTTCGTGGTGAAAATACTTATTCAGTCTAGCCCGACAACGCAATGATTCCC
>SKXY01000297.1 GCA_007128175.1 Wenzhouxiangella sp.
GACCGTCGCGCTCGTCAGGTTCCCGGAGTCGCGATCGACATCGGCGATGACCGGCCTGGCGCCCCGGACGACCGCCGCCGACGCGGAGGCGATGAAGGTCCGGGCCGTGGTGATGACCTCGTCATCGGGGCCGACGCCGAGCGCCACCAGGGCCAGTTCCAGCGCCAGGGTCCCGTTGTGCAGGGCGACGGCGCGCCGTCGCCCGAGCGCGGCCGCGTACTCGCGCTCGAACGCGCGCGCCTCCTCGCCGGTCCAGTAGTTGGTGCGTCCGGAGGCCAGCACCCGCTGCACGGCGGCGAGCTCGTCTGCGGCGTGGTGCGGCCAGGGACCGAACGCGACAGTGTTCGCGCGCATCGCTTCGCATGCTGACACGAATGCGGCCGTCCAGGGCATCATCGGTACGACGCGCCGCGCCCCCGGTGTGCTGTGATGGGGCCGCATGAAGGGTGACGGTCACACGTTCTGCTGGGTGGGATGGATCAACGCCGTGGAGCGGATCCCGTGAAGGACGATGGCGTGACGATGGAACCTCACGCGGCGCCTGGCCTCGCGGACCCGCCCAGCGACCGGACGCGCCGCCTCTCGGCGCGGCAGCGATGGCTGAAGCGGTCGCTCGACCTCGTCGTGGCGGCGCTCACGCTGGTCCTGCTCGGCTGGCTGATCCTGTTGGGGGCGGCCGTGTCGGCGCTGGCGCACGGCGGGTCCGGCTTCTTCGTGCAGCGCCGCGTCGGGCAGAACGGCAGGCACTTCCCCCTCCTCAAGTTACGGACGATGCGCGCGGGCCCAAGCGGCGCAACGACGGTGACCACGGCGCTGGATCCGCGCATCACCCGCGCGGGGCGAGTGCTGCGGCGGACCAAGCTCGACGAGCTGCCGCAGTTCGTCAACGTGCTGCTGGGCCACATGAGCCTAGTGGGGCCCCGCCCCGACGTGCCCGGCTTCGCCGACCGGCTCACCGGGCCGGACCGTGTTGTCCTAAGCGTGCGCCCGGGCATCACCGGCCCGGCGACGCTCGCCTACCGCCACGAGGAGGCGCTGCTGGCAACGCAAGAGGACCCCGAGCGCTACAACCGTGAGGTCATCTATCCCCACAAGGTGCGCCTGAACCGCGAGTACATCGAGAACTACTCGCTCCGCAACGACCTGGTCCTGCTGTGGAGGACGCTCGTCGGCAGCTGAGGGTCGCAACCGACGCCTTTCGCCGCCGCGTCGTGAGGACGCGGCGCCACACCGATCACACGTCGTGGTAGGTCCGATACCAGGCCACGAAGCGTTCGATGCCGACCTCGATGGGGGTCGACGGCGCGAAGCCGACGTCGCGGGTGATGTCGGAGACGTCGGCGAAGGTCGCGGGGACGTCGCCCGGTTGCATCGGCAGCAGGTTCTTGATCGCCGGCCTGCCCAGCGCCTGCTCCAGGAGCTCGATCACGCGCATGAGGGGCACCGGTGCGTGGTTGCCGATGTTGTAGAGGCGCCACGGCGCACGGCTGCTGCCGGCGTCCGGCGCGTCGGCGCTCCAGTCGGGGTTCGGCGCTGCCGGACGGTCGCTGACCCGCACGATCGCTTCGGCGGCGTCGTCGATGTAGGTGAAGTCCCGCTGCATGTTCCCGTGGTTGAACACGTCGATGGGCTCGTCCGCGAGGATGCGCCGCGTGAAGATGAACATCGCCATGTCGGGCCGGCCCCACGGGCCGTACACGGTGAAGAAACGAAGACCCGTGGTGGGGAAGCCGTACAGGTGGGCGTACGTGTGGGCCATCGCCTCGTTCGCCTTCTTGCTCGCGGCGTACAGGCTGAGCGGGTGGTCGACGTTGTGGTGGACGGAGAACGGCATCGCGCTGTTGGCCCCGTACACGCTGCTGCTGCTGGCGTAGGTCAGGTGGTCGACGTGGGCGTGGCGGCAGCCCTCGAGCACGTGCGCGAAGCCCACCAGGTTGCTCTGGACGTACGCGCCCGGGTTCGTCAGCGAGTACCGAACGCCTGCTTGGGCGGCCAGGTGGATGACGCGCTCGGGACGGTGCTCGGTGAACACGCGCGCCACCGAGGGGCCGTCGGCCAGGTCCACGCGTTCGTGGCGGTAGCGGGCGTGCCGGGCGAGGCGCGCCAGCCGCGCCTCCTTCAGGCTGACGTCGTAGTAGTCGTTCAGGATGTCGAGCCCGACGACCTCGTCGCCGCGCTCCAGGAGCCGCCCTGCGACGTGGTAGCCGATGAAGCCCGCTGTGCCGGTGACCAGGACACGCATGCGGCCATCGTACGGCGTAGCGCACACGTTCCGTTGCTCAGTTCGCCATCGACGCGGCGCGGCTGGCGACATCGCCCTCGTCACCCGGGGGCGTCACGCGCACGGTGGAACCATCGATGTGCCGTTGCAGCGTGGTCCGGATCGCGTCCGCATCGGAGCGCAAAGCGGCCTCCAGCAGGTCGGCGAGCGCCCGCTCCAGGCCGTTGCGCGACGCCTGGCTGGGTTTCGCGACGAAGATCTTGTCGTGGCGCGTGCGGCCCTGTCGCTCGCTGGCGGTCATCAGCTCCTCGAACAGCTTCTCCCCCGGCCGCATGCCCGTGAAGACGATCGGGATGTCGATCTCGGGCTCCAGGCCCGACAGTCGGATCAGGTCCTTCACCAGGTCGAGCACGCGCACCGGCTCGCCCATGTCGAGGATGTAGATGTCGCCGTTCTTGCCCAGGGCGGACGCCTGCAGCACCAGCTGTGTCGCCTCGGGAATGGTCATGAAGTAGCGCATCATGTCGGGGTGCGTGACCGTCACCGGCCCACCGTTGAGGATCTGGTTCTGGAACATCGGCACAGCGCTGCCGCGCGACCCCAGGACGTTGCCGAAGCGCACCGACACGAACGTCTGCCCGTCGCTGGCGTCTGCTGCAGCGTCCTCGACGATGAGCTCGGCCATGCGCTTCGACGCGCCCATGACCGACGACGGGTTGACGGCCTTGTCGGTGGACACGTTGACGAAGTGCGTCACACCGTACTTGAGCGCCAGACGCACCAGGTTCCGGGTGCCGATGACGTTGTTGAAGACGGCTTCCTCGGGGTTCAGTTCCATGAGGGGCACGTGCTTGTGCGCCGCAGCGTGGAAGACGACGTCCGGTCGGTAGCGCCGGAACACGAAGTCCAACCGCTGCACGTTCTGCACCGCGGCGATGACGCTACGGTAGGTGATGGCCGGGTGGTGCAGATCGAGCTCGCGTTCGAGCTGGTAGATGCTGTTCTCGCCGTGGCCGAAAAGGATGATCTCGGCGGGCGCGAAGCGGCAAATCTGCCGCACCAACTCCGAGCCGATCGAGCCGCCCGCGCCGGTGACCATGACCCGCTTGCCGCACAGGTAGTCGAGGATGCTCTGGCTATCCAGCGCGACGGGCGGTCGTCGGAGGAGGTCCTCGATGCCCACGTTGCGGATCCGGTTCACCGTCACGCGCCCACTGATGAGCTCGTGCAGCGCGGGCATCGTCCGGTAGGGCATGTCGGGATCCACGGCCCGGATGGCATCGACGATGCGGCGGATGTCTCTGCCGTCGGCAGAGGGAATCGCGATCAGGATCTCATCGACGGACAACGTCTCGAGCACGCGGCCCAGATCGTCGAGGCGGCCCACGACCGGCACCGAGGCGAGGGTCATCCCCTGCTTCGCCGGGTCCTCGTCGATGAAGGCCACCGGGCGCATGCCCGTCTCGGGGTGGCGCAGCATCTCGCGCACCAGCATGCTGCCCGCGTCGCCAGCGCCGATCAACAGGACGGCGCTGGGGCGTCCTGCCGTCGCGCTGCGCGCGGCCCGTCGCTCGGCGAGGAAGCGCGCCGCGCCGCGGGAGCCGAACATCAACAGGACGGTCAGGAGGCCATCGATCACGGGGACGGCGAGGGGCACGCCGAGGCGCGCGCCGACCGTGAGCAGCGTCAGCGAGGCGATTGCCGTCGCGGCCAGGGCGGTCCACAGCACGCTGCCGGTGTCGCGGAAGCCGAACCGGTCCCACGCCTGGGCGTGCAGTCGGAGCGGCTGCGCCAGCGCCAGCTTCAGTAGGACGAGCCCCACGGCCGTGCTCCATACCAGTGGCCAGCGGTCGCCGGTGAGGAGACCGTTGCCGTGCAGCGCGTATGCCAGCACGGTGGCCGCGAGCCAGCTGGCCACGTCGACGGCTGCCTGTGCCCAGCGCGGCTGCAGCCATGGGCGCAGCAACACCGTTGGCGATCCGCGCAGCCGACCCCAGTCAGCGTCGGCTTGCATGGCCACCTCCTGGTATCGCCTCAAGGGCCCGGTTGCTGCGCATCACTGCCACGGACTCCCGCCCGCGAGCTGCTGCTCGCTGCGACGCGTCGTGCGTCACGGTGACGACAGTACGAAATGAAGCCTTACACGAATGTCACGGCTCGAGGGTACGGTTGCCACACCGGTGTCACGCGTTCCTGCGGGCAAGACGCCGGTGCCGATGTGGCGTCGCCCCGCGACGCCACCGATGTGACCGGCGAGGCCAGGTGCGAAATCACGTTCGTGATTCTGCCGGTCGCGGTACCGTCTAGGTGTGCGCACCGTCCGTTCGAGCGGCTGCGCCATGAAGGGATGAGCGGGATGTGCGTTGGTGGCTACACGATGCGCGATCGGTGGTGACATGCGGCCTGATCGCACGACTGCCCGGCGGACCATCCTAAGCGCCGAACCGTTCCTGGCGAACAAGACGCTGCGTGGGGGCATCGACGTTGGCATCTGGGTGGTGTCGGGTGTGCTGGCCTTCGCGCTCGAGCGCGAAGGGGTACCGCCGCCCGAGGAGCGCGGGACGCTCTGGATGGTCCTGGCCGGTCTGGTGGCGCTGAAGCTCGGCGCGACCCTGGTGTTCCGCTTGCACCGCCAGAGCTGGGCCAAGACGACGCTACGCGACGCACGCCGGGTCGTGCTGGCCATGCTGTCTGCCACCGGGGTGGCGGTGCTGGCGGCGCTGGCTGCCCGGCCCGTGGTGACCGTGCCCGTCGCGGTGCCGCTGCTCGATGGCATGATCGGACTGCTGCTCATGCTCGGCGTGCGCAGCACGGTGCGTTCCGTGGAGGAGTGGTGGGCACGGCGGCAACTCCCCGACACCGGCGCCCGCCGCGTGTTGATGATCGGCGCGGGGGACGCCGGCGAGACGCTGGCGCACGAGATGCGCCGGCACGCGGAGACCGGCATGCGGCCGGTCGGCTTCCTCGACGACGACCCCGCCAAGCGCCACCGGCGCATCGCCTCGGTGCCGGTGTTGGGGACGCTCGACGATCTGGAGCGGGTGCTCGAGCACCTGCGGGTCGACGAGGTGCTGATCACCATCCCCTCGGCCCACGGCGCCACGATCCGGCGCATCCTGGAGCGCGTCCGCGCGGTCGACCCGCGATTACCGTGTCGCACCATGCCGGCGCTGGTCGAGCTGCTCAGCGGTGACGTCACGGTCACCCGCATCCGCGACGTCGGCATCGAGGATCTGCTGCGGCGCCAGCCGGTGCAGCTCGACGCCGACAGCATTCTCGGCTACCTGCAGGGCAAGCGGGTCATGGTCACCGGAGCCGGCGGCTCGATCGGCTCGGAGTTGGTACGGCAGATCTGCCGCTTCGCGCCGTCCGAGCTGGTGCTGGTCGGCCACGGTGAAAACAGCATCTACCAGCTCGAGCGCGAGCTCGACCGCGAGTGGCCGAAGGTCCAGTACCACAGCGTGATCGCGGCCGTGCAGAACCTCCAGCGTCTCGACGCCGTGTTCCGCCGCCATCGGCCCGAGGTGGTGTTCCACGCCGCCGCACACAAGCACGTGCCGCTCATGGAGCTGAACCCCGAGGAGGCGGTGTTCAACAACGTCGTCGGCAGCCGCAACGTTGTCCGGCTGGCGTTGCAGTACGGCGTGACCCACCTGGTCAACGTCTCCACCGACAAGGCCGTCAACGCTGGCTCGGTCATGGGTGCCTCGAAGCGGCTCGTCGAGTTGATCGTGGAGAGCGCCTCGCGCAGCGCGGCTCCTGGCCAGGTGTTCCTGTCGGTGCGCTTCGGCAACGTGCTCGGCAGCCGTGGAAGCGCCGTGACGCTGTTCAAGGAGCAGATCAGGAACGGCGGCCCGGTGACCGTCACGCACCCCGACATGATGCGCTACTTCATGACCGTTCCCGAGGCGACTCAGCTGGTGCTGCAGGCGTCCGCCCTGGGCAAGAACGGCGACATCTACATCCTCGACATGGGCGAGCCGGTGCGGGTCGTCGACCTGGCGCGCGATCTAATCCGTCTGTCGGGCCTGGAGCCGGGCGTCGACATCCCAATCGTGTTCACGGGAATGCGGCCGGGGGAGAAGCTGTTCGAGGAGCTCATGAACGAGGAGGAGAGGCAGAACCGCACCCAGCACGAGCACATCATGGTGGCGCGCTCCGCGACCATGCCGGCCGAACAGCTAGACGGGCTGGTAGAGCGCCTGGTCGCGGCTGCCATGAACTCCGATGGGGACGAGATCCGTCGTGCCTTCGGCGCGGGCGTGGGCGCGCTCGATGGGCGGGAGGTCGGGCGGGCCGGAGCGGACGATCCGGCTGGGCCTACGGGCACCGGCTTCGAACCGACGTCGCGGACGAACTGAGGGTGCCGGCGCCGCAGGCCGCACAGCCTGTCATCGCGGTCCGCGCCCGCTCGCTCACTGCCAGCCGGGGAAGGTGCCGCCGGGCGCCACCAGGACGGCCGAGACTCGCACCTCCATGGGGAAGTAGCGCGCGGCATCCACCTGCACTCGGTCGGTCTGGCCGGGCAGCAGGCGGTCGTCGATGGGGGAGCCGTCAGGTTGCCGCAGCACCAGCATCAACTGCTCGATCCCGCGGCGCCAATCGAGCGCCGTGACGCCTGAGAGCGTGTTGAGTGGCGCGTCGAGCGTGAGGCTGCCGGGGGCGGTCACCGTCAGGCGGCTCGGGACGGTGCA
>SKXY01000182.1 GCA_007128175.1 Wenzhouxiangella sp.
GCGCATCGTCCCCGCTGGAAATCACGATGCCGTCCGACAGCGCCAGCCAGGCCAGCTCGATGCCGGCAAGCAGCCCCTCGCCCTCGGCCATGGCGGCGACGCGCTCGGGCTGGAACAGGATCGCCCAGACTGCACCGAGCATCGCGCCGATGAAGATGCTCGGCAGGGCCGGCTGCCGAGCAACCGCCAGCCCGAACAGCACTGCCAGCGGAATCAGCATGAAGATATTGATGTTGTAGAGCTCGACCAGTTGATCCTGCATTGCCATCAAGCCGCCGGTATCGGCGCTGCCGCCGCTACCTAGTCCCATCAGGGTATAGCCGAGAACGGCGATGACCAGCGCCGGAACGGCCACCCAGGTCATGTAGCGGATATGGGCAAACAGTTCGGTGCCGCTGACCGCCGGTGCCAGATTGGTGGTATCGGATAGCGGCGACATCTTGTCGCCGAAATAGGCACCCGAGATGACCGCACCAGCCGTCACCGCCAGCGACATGTCAAGCCCGGCCGCGACACCGATCAGGGCCACACCAATGGTCGCTGCCGTGGTCCAGGACGAGCCGATCGACAGCGCGACGATGGCACAGATCAGGCAGGCAGCCACATAGAACCACTGTGGACTGAGCAATTCGAGCCCGAAATAAATCAGGGTCGGCACGATGCCGGCCAGCAGCCAGGTGCCGATCAGCGCGCCCACCATCAGGATGATCAGGATTGCCCCCAGCGCCAGCGAGATGCCGCCGACGATGCCATCAAGCATCCGGTTCCAGGTCAGGCCGTTGCGAAAACCGACCAGGCAGCCAATGGCTGCCGCAATCAGCAAGGCAATCTGATTGGGGCCGTAGGAGGAGTCGTCGCCAAACAACCAGACCGAAGCCACCAGCATGGCAATCAATGCGACGAGGGGCAGAAGAGCCTGCAACCAGGATGGGTGCCGGGTATTGTCGGACATGAGCGATCAGGTTCCTGTATTGTTATCGTTTGCGTGTGGCCGGGCGTGCATCGCCCGTCAACGGCAACCTATGGTACCCCCGGCGCCCGAACCCGGCCACCCGGCCAGAATCCGGCCATTCCGGATGCGCAGTGGGGTAATCTATCGCACTGAAAGCCCAGGATCAAAGCAGCAACGGACATGGCCATGAAGCTCACATCGCGACTGTTTGGCAAACCCGCATGGGAAAACCGCGACCCCGACTTGCGGGCACAGGCAGTTGCCGATTCACACGATGCCGACCTGATCGAAAAACTGCCGGAACTTGCCCAGCACGACGAGTCTCCGGCCGTTCGCCTAATCGCTCTGCGCCGAATCAACACCGAAGCCTTTTGGCTCGACGCCCGCCTGCGCGAATCCGAAGAGGCGATTATCGAGGCAGCCGACGAGTTTCTGGCGCGCGTCGTCATGCGCAAGCCCAACCCGGACATGCTCAAGGAGCGGCTGGAATGGTTTGCTCGCATCGACCAGGCCGAACTGGTTCGTAGCGCGGCCCGGCAAGCGCCGGACGAAGGCCTGCGGGCAGCAGCACTGGAGCGAATCCAGTCACCCGGTTTTCTCGGCGACTGCTACATGAGCGAGCGCAGCGAGGAACTGGCTGCGCGCATTCTGGAGCGTATCGACCAGGAATCGACCCTGCAGCGTATCGTCGACAAGCTGCGCAAGACAAACAAGAAGCGTGCCCGGGCGGCAGAACAGCGCCTGGCCACGATTGCCACCGTTGCCGGGCACGACGGTACCGTCACGCAAATGGCCCGGCGCCTGGTCGAACGGGCAGAAGCCCTGACCCGGGGCGATGGCAGCGGCAACCGGGGACAAGCCCTGGAGCGTCTGGAGTCTGAGTGGCAGGACCTGCAATCAGTACCCGAAGCACTCGAACGACGCTTCGGCGGGGCCGTTCGCATCGTACGCAATTCCCTGAACCGGCCCGCGCCTGCCCCGACGCCGACCGAATCGGCCGACACCCCAGCCGAGCCGGACGAAGTGGAAACCGCGCCAGCCGATGCCCAATTGTTGCGAATCGCCGGGCGCCTGCGTCATGCAGGTGAAGGAACGGGAGATACTTCCGCGGACAGCCGTCTGCTGGCTGACTGGGATCGGGCCTGGAACGCCTTGTCGCAACCTGGCCAGGCCGACCAAGACCTGCGTGAAGAAATGCTGCCCCTGCTTCGCCAGATTCAGAAGCGCCACGAAACCGCGTCGAAACCGGCACCGGTCAAGCCGAAACAAGCCAGCGTGGACACGGCCGGGCTGGACAAGCAGCTCGACGAAATTGCCGGCATGCTCGAAGACGGCGAGTTGGGCAAGGCCCATGACGCCCTGGGCAAGCTGCGCGGCCGGATCAACCAGATTCCCGTCCGCCAGCGCCCAAAAAAGGTCCTCGGTCGCCAGCAGCGAATGGAAGGCCGGCTCAAGGAAATGCGGAACTGGCAGCACTGGTCCAACAACAAGATTCGCGACGAGCTGATCGACCAGGTCGAGCAACTGGCTGAATCCGACCAGCATCCCGATGCCATCACCTCGGCACTCAAGGAGGCACGCAGCGAATGGCAACGCCTGGAATCACTCGAAGTACTGCCCGGCGACAAACGCCGGTTCGCCGCACCTCCCGGCCAGTGGCGGCGCTTCCAGGCGGCCTGCAAGCAGGCCTTCGAGCAGGCCAGGCCATTTTTCGAAAAGCGCAGCGAAGTCAAGGAACAGAACCTGGAATTGCTCGATGCCTTTATCGAGAAAGGCATGCAGGCCGCCGAGGTTGAATCACCCGAAAGCGGTGAACTGCTCGGCTTCATGCGCAAGGCGCGCCAGGCCATTCGCCGACTCGACGACCTGCCCCCCAAGGCACGCGGCGCATCCGCCGGTCGCCTCAAGGAGCTGATGAACCGCCTGTCCAACCGTCTGGACGAAGCCTACGAGCAGGTGGAACTGGCCAAGCGCCGACTGGTTGCCGAGGCGCGCGAACTGGCCCACGAGAAAGACCTGGCCACAGCCATCGACCGGGCCAAGGCGCTGCAGGCGCGCTGGCAGAAATCCGGCAGCGGTCGACGCCGTATCGAGCAACAACTATGGAAGGAATTCCGCGAGCCGATCGACCCCTTGTTCGAACAGCTCGATCATCAACGCGAAGAGAAAAAGCAGGAACACCAGGAAGCCGTGGCCGAACTGGAAGCCCTGTGCCGACAGGCCGAGGAATTGGCCGGCCTCAACGATGCCGAGCTCGCCGAGGCCGAAGGCCGGTTTCGTGGCTTGAGCGACGACTGGCATGCCCGCTCGCGGCGCCCGCAAGGGCTGGACAAGCGGTTTTCGGCCGCCGAAGACAAGTTCAGCCGGCGAATGGGGGAATTGCGCGAGCAGGCGCGCGAAAAGGCAAACCGTGCCCTGGAAACACTGGCTGGCGCGGTTCAGATGGCCTGGCAGCAACGACTCAATGGAGATGAAGCATCTTCCACAGGGTCAGAGGAACTTCCGGCCATCGACGACACCCCCTTGGCCCAACGCCTCTGCGACAAACTGGAAGGAATGCGTGACGCCGACCCGGCCGAACTGGAGCAGCGCGTCAGGGAAAATGGAGAAGCGGCGCGCCAGATCGCGGTGGAGATGGAATTCCTGGCAGGTGTCGAAACACCGAAAGTGGACCGGCAGCAGCGCATGGACTACCAGGTCAAGCGCCTGGCCCGCCAGCTTTCCGATCGCGACGGCCAACCCGACCTGGCTACGGAGTTTTCGGCACTGCTGGAGCGTTGGTACGAGGCATTTCCCCAACCCCCGGAAGAATACGACGAGTTGGCCAGTCGCATCGACAAGTGCCGCAAGGTGCTGCAGTCGATGATCGGTTGAGTCTCGGAAACCCTTCCTGCGGCCGGGCAGTCCAATCGACTGCCCGGCCCGCGTGTTTTGCGAATATCGCTAGAATAGGACCATGCCGGAGACCGATCCCTCGTCACTCGCCTTTGTGCACCTGCGCCTGCATACCGAGTATTCGCTCGAAGACGGCATGGTGCGTATCGGTGAACTGGTGGATCGGGCCGCCGAACTCGGCATGCCGGCGGTTGCCGTCACCGACTGGCACAATCTCTTCGGGCTGGTCAAGTTCTACCGAGCCGCCATCAGTCGCGGTATCAAGCCGATTGCCGGTGCCGACATCCGCATTCAGGATTCCTCGCGTGCGGACGAGTCGAGTATCGTCACGCTGCTGGTCCAGGACCGCACCGGCTACCTGAATCTCTGCCGACTGCTCTCGCGCAGTTTCCTGGAGGGCCGTCATCGCGGCCAGCCGCGTATTCACCCGGCCTGGCTCAAGGGCAACACCGATGGGTTGATCGTGCTGGCCGGACGCCAGTCCAGCATCGGCGATGCCATCGCTCATGGCCGCAACAGCCTTGCCGGGCAACAGCTGGAAGAATGGCAATCGCTGTTCCCCGACCGCCTGTATCTCGCGATTGAACGCATGGGACGCGAAGGCGAGCGCACGATGGAACATGGCCTGCTCAAGCTCGCAACCGACCATGCAGTACCCGTGGTGGCGAGCAACGACGTGCGGTTTCTCGAACAGCCCGACTTTTTCGCTCATGAGGCAAGGGTCTGCATCCATCAGTCCCGTCTGCTCGATGACAAGCGCAGGTCGCGCGAGTACGTGGATCAGCAGTACCTCAAGAGCAGTGCGGAAATGCAGGAGGCCTTTGCCGACCTGCCCGTGGCGCTGGAGAACACGCTGCACCTGGCGCAGCGTTGCAACCTGGAGCTGACCCTGGGCGAATATGCCCTGCCCGCGTTTCCGGTGCCGGAGGGCGAATCCGAAGCCGACTACCTCCGGCGCAAGTCGGCCGAAGGCCTGGACGAGCGTCTGGAACGCCACGGCCTGGCATCGGGCACCACCCGTGAAGACTACGACCGACGCCTGGATCATGAACTGGAAGTCATCAACAGCATGGGCTTCCCGGGTTACTTCCTCATCGTCGCCGACTTCATTACCTGGGCGCACGAGAACGGTGTCCCGGTCGGTCCCGGTCGCGGCTCCGGTGCCGGCTCACTGGTGGCCTGGACGCTGGGCATTACAGGCTTGGATCCAATACGTTACGAGCTTCTTTTCGAGCGTTTTCTCAATCCGGAACGTGTCTCCATGCCCGACTTCGACGTCGACTTCTGCGTCGAGGGACGCGATCGGGTGATCGAGTACGTGGCCCAGCGCTACGGACGCAACCAGGTCTCGCAGATCATCACCTACGGCACCATGGCGGCCAAGGCCGTGGTGCGCGACTGCGGGCGCGTGCTGGGTTTCAACTACGGCTTTGTCGACTCCATCGCCAAGCTCATCCCTAACAAGCTGGAGATGACGCTGGAAAAGGCACTGGAGGAAGAGCCGGAGCTGAAAACCCGCTACGACAACGAGGACGACACCCGGGGCATCCTGGACCTGGCCCGCTCACTCGAAGGACTGGCCCGCAACGCCGGCAAACACGCCGGGGGACTCGTCATCGCCCCCAGCGACCTGACCGACTTCACCCCGCTCTATACCGAACCCGACGGGCATTCGGTACTGACCCAGTACGACAAGAACGACGTGGAATCGGTCGGGCTGGTGAAATTCGACTTCCTGGGGTTGAGAAACCTCACCATCATCGACTGGACACTCAAGGCGGTCAACGAGACGCGCTCTCGCCATGGCCAGGATGCCCTGAGTCTCGACGACCTGCCCCTGGACGACCGCGACGCCCTGCGCCTGCTGCAGGCGGCCCACACCACCGCCGTCTTCCAGCTCGAATCGCCGGGCATGAAGGAATTGCTGAGAAAGCTCAAGCCGGATGGCTTCGACGATATCGTCGCCGCCGTGGCGCTCTATCGTCCGGGGCCGCTGGATGCCGGCATGGTCGATGAATACATCAACCGCAAGCACGGCAAGGCGCAGGTCAAGTACCCGCACCCCAAGACCGAGCCGATCCTCAAGCAGACCTACGGCGTCATCCTGTACCAGGAACAGGTCATGCAGATCGCCCAGGAACTGGCCGGCTACAGCCTGGGCGGCGCCGATCTGCTGCGGCGCGCCATGGGCAAGAAGAAAGCGGAAGAAATGCAGCGCCAGCGCGAGATTTTCATCGCCGGCGCGGCCGACAACGGCATTCCCAAGGAACAGGCCGAACCGATCTTCGATTTGATGGAGACGTTCGCCCGTTACGGCTTCAACAAGTCGCACTCGGTCGCCTACGCCCTGATTGCCTACCAGACCGCCTGGCTGAAGGCGCACTACCCGGCCGAGTTCATGGCCGCCGTGCTGTCGGCGGATATCGACAAGACCGACAAGATCGCCAACCTCATCGAGGACTGCCGCCTGATGGGGCTGGATATCCTTCCTCCCGACGTCAATCACTCCCACTATCGGTTCCAGGTCGAAGACGGCGCCATTCGCTACGGCCTGGGCGCGCTCAAGGGGGTCGGGCGCGGTGCGGTCGAGAATCTCATCGAGGTGCGCGAGCGTGTCGGCACTTTTTCGTCACTGGCCAGCCTGTGCCGGGAAGTCGACCTGTCCCGCCTCAATCGGCGCACACTGGAAACGTTGATTCGTGCCGGCGCCGGCGACTCGCTGCATCGCAACCGTGCAGCACTCATGCAGGCCCTGCCGGATATCCTGAATGAAGCGGAACGATTCCAGGCCGACCGTGAAGCCGGTCAGAGCAGCCTGTTTGGAGGCGGGGTGACCACCAGCGGACCGACTGCCGATGAAAGCGCGAGCCCGCTGCCCAATGTGCCGGACTGGACCACCCGGCAACGATTGCGGGCAGAACGGGAAACGCTCGGCCTATACCTTTCCGGCCACCCCATGGACGAAGTACGGGAGGAGCTCGCCGAGATCACCACGACCACGCTCGACAATCTCGGCGATCGGCTGGGCAATGGAAA
>SKXY01000204.1 GCA_007128175.1 Wenzhouxiangella sp.
GGGTCAGATCAAGGTCGCCATAATCGGCGTAGTCACTGCGCTCAACCATCTCCACCTCGTAGCCGCCGACTCGCCGCGTGGTTCGTGTCACCCGCGGCGCCACCACCCGGATGCGATCGGTCACTTCTTCATCCGCTGCCTGCCCGGAATATGCCGGAACCGGGGCGGCCGATAGCAGGACCATCACAAGTACTGCCGATGCTGCGGCAACAAGCAACTTTCCAAACATGACTCTCAACTCCTGCAAAAAAAGAAATTCGACCAGACCAGTGCAGGCTGACACAGTCTGCCAGCTCGACTGTTGACCGGCATCAAGCCCGCCGCAAAGATTTGACCGCAAAGTCGGCATGGTTGCTCGCAGCGGCCATGCGATAATCGCTCACCGTTTCCAACGAACCGCCCCGCATGTCCCAAGCCGCCGAACTGCGCTTCGTGCAACTGGGTGCGCTCGCGTTGCGCATTCACCGCGTCGATCTGCCGGCAATCTGTGCCGACCTCTCTCACCGCCGCCAACAGGCGCCCGGCCTGCTCGCCAACGCCACCCTGCTGCTCGACGTCTCCGAGATCGATACCCCTTCGGCCGACGATATCCGCACGCTGGTCTCCGAACTGTCCGAACAAGGCTTTCCCATTGCCGGCTTGATCGCCAGTTCGATCGCAAACACGCTGGCAGACGAAGTTGGACTGCGAGTGATCGGACGGACGGCCGAGGCGCGCGAGACGAACACCAGGCACGCGCACCGATCCGGCAAGACCGACACCGTGGCCACGCTGCGCGTTGACCGACCAGTGCGCTCCGGCCAGCAGATCTACGCGCGCGGCGGCGACCTGGTGGTGCTGGGCAATGTCGGCGCCGGCGCCGAGGTCATTGCCGATGGCTCCGTGCACGTCTACGGCTCGCTGCGCGGGCGTGCCCTGGCCGGTGCCCAGGGCGACCGCACGGCCCGAATCTACAGCATGGACTTCCAGGCGGAACTGGTTTCGATCGCCGGCATCTACAAGGTCTTCGAGCAACTGCCGGCCGAGTTTCGCGGCCGCCCGATACAAACCTGGCTTGACGGCGAACAGATCGAACTGGCCCCTATCGCCGAGGGCTGAGCAAGCCGCACGATGCGGCCATCGAACGCTAGTCCGGCTGGGTTAGAATGCCGGGTCGGTCGCGGGCCGCCAGGCCCTTTTCAAATCAGGAGGATCCGCACTTGTCAGAGATCATCGTTGTCACTTCAGGCAAGGGGGGAGTGGGCAAGACCACCACCAGCGCCAGCATTGCCACCGGCCTGGCCCAGCACGGAAAACGCGTGGCCGTGGTCGATTTCGATGTCGGCCTGCGCAATCTCGACCTGATCATGGGTTGCGAGCGGCGCGTGGTCTACGATTTCGTCAATGTCATCCAGGGCGATTGCACACTGAGACAGGCGCTGATCAAGGACAAGCGCCACGACACCCTGTTCATCCTCGCCGCCTCGCAGACCCGCGACAAGGATGCGCTCACCGAAACCGGGGTCGAGCAGGTGCTCGACGAGTTGCGCAAGGAGTTCGACTACATCGTCTGCGACTCGCCGGCCGGCATCGAACGCGGCGCGCACCTGGCCATGTATTTCGCTGACCGCGCCATCGTCGTGGTCAATCCCGAGGTCAGTTCGGTGCGCGACTCCGACCGCGTGCTCGGCATCATGTCGAGCAAGTCAAAGCGTGCCGAGCAAGGCGGCGAACCGATCGCCGAGCACCTGCTCATTACCCGCTACTCGCCACAGCGCGTGGAAGAAGGTGACATGATGAGCGTGACCGACATCGAGGAGATCCTCGCCCTGCCGGTCCTCGGCGTCATCCCCGAATCGGAGATGGTGCTGCAATCGTCCAATTCCGGCGTACCGGTGATCCTCGACGACAGCGCCCCGGCCGGCCAGGCCTACGCTGACGCCGTCGCCCGACTGCTCGGAGAGGAACGACCGATGCGCTTTGTCGAAGCCGACCGCAAGGGGATCTTCAAGCGACTGTTCGGGAGCTGACCATGGGAATGCTGGATTTTCTGCGCAAGCGCAAACCCGCCTCGGCCAACGTGGCCAAAGAACGCCTGCTCATCCTGGTTGCCCAGGAAAGGGCACAGCGCGGCGGACCCGACTACCTGCCGCTGCTGCAGCGCGAACTGCTGGAAGTGATCCGCAAGTACGTGAAAGTCGACAACGAGGCGGTGCAGGTGCGACTGGACAAGGAAGGCGAACAGGACGTTCTCGAACTCAACGTGATCCTGCCCGACACCGATGAAAGTGATTGATCGACTGACCATGTATGCCTTTTCTGCGTTACTGGGCGTGGCAGCTCCGACCCTGGCTGACGACGACTCGACCACCCTGCTCAACAGCGAACGCATCGAGCAACGATTCGGCAGTTACGGAATCGAACTGCTGGCCCAGACCGACGCGGTCAGAACCGCCAGCCTCTACAGCCTCGAAAACGGCGAGAAGGTCACCCGCACCTTCGCCGTCACACGCTACAGCGATTCGGTTGATGCGCGATTGTCTCAAGCACATGAACGCATCCTGGCCGGCGGTTCCATCGGCGCGACCCTGGCCAAAGCCGGCTGGACCGTGACACGCCTCCACCTCTGGGTCGGTGACGTGCCTGCCACCGCCGACATCGGCAGCCTGATGAATATCGAGGATTCATCACCGCTCGGACTGCACATCTTCGACCTCGAAGTCAGCCGCGGAGACGAGCGACTGCACTACGCCACCATTGCCGAAGTCCACCACCCCGACCACCTCGACCGAAACAGCATCGAGCAGTTGTTCGGGCGCATAGAGGTTCCATCCGGAACACGCGCGGCATCCATGCTCAGACTCACGCTGAACGCCATGCTGGAAGTGAAATCGTCGGACCGCGAGTCAACGACCTCCGGCTAAGAAAGGGGCTTGCGAGGCAGCGGGCGGCACTCCCTCACCCGCTGCAAACCGCCGGGGCACGTCAAGTCACCCCACCCCGTTTCGGTCATTGCAAATTCGGTCATTCGTATTTGTTTATAACTTGGTGCTTGGTGCTTGGTGCTTGGTGCTTGGAATTTCTCTGGTTTGGTGCCTGGTGCTTGAGATCTCTTGACTTTGCTGCTTGGTGCCTGAAACTCCGGTTTCTGGAGATTCCCATCAACGCTCATCCGAGTCAACACTGGCCAGGTGGCGGACCGGTCGATCCCCGCTATCGGTGGTGCGCCAGTGCATCATTCGTTCGGCCGCCTCGAACAATTCGGTCGGGTCTTCCTCGGCATTGATATCGGGGAACTGCACCACGAAGCGCAGATCCATGCGCACCGACATGTTCGCCAGGCGCATGCTGGAACCGCCGATGCGATGGCGAATCCGTCGGGTCAGCACACGCGCACCTTCGCGATGAGTGCCCATCAGGATGATACTCAGCAGATCGGGCGCGGTTCGGTGCACGCTGTCTTCGTGACGCAGCACGTGCACCAGACTGCGGTGCAGATTGCGCATGACCGCATCGGCCCAGGCCGGGCCGAAACGATTCCGGGTATGCCAGTAACTCTGTAACTGGACATGCATCAGCGCCAGATCGAGTTGCTGGCGCTGGTGAAAACTCAGGGCCTGCTTGAGGCGAAACAGGAAGGCGGCCGGCTCCTCCCCTTGCTCCGACGCCAGTTCTCTGGCCAGCACTGGCGTGCCGCCGGCCGTCGGATGGTCCGCAACCGGCATATCCAGCGCCCCCACGTCGAGGGCATGGCGAAGATCGTCGGGGCTGAACGGCTTGGGGATGAAATCGGTCGCACCTTCGCTGATGGCCAGTTCACGCGCCGCCGACTCTTCCTGGCTGGTGACGACCAGGATCGGCAGTCGATTGATATCGGCACTGGGTGATGAGCGAATCCGACGGATCAGTTCGTGACCGTCCATGACCGGCATCATCAGATCGGTAAACACCAGACTGATCCGGTCATCCTGCTGGAGGCGATTCCAGGCCTGACGACCATCCTCGGCGAGCACGACGTCACAGTGATCATCGAGAAAACGATGACCGGCATAACGCATCAGCCGCGAGTCGTCGACGAACAACACGCGAGCGGGAATACTGGAACGTTGAATTGCCGTGGCCATACGTGTGCCAACCCCTGATATAAACCGATCCCTACGGCCAGCGCCCCACGCTGACCTCGCATCGGAGCCCCTGATTGTGCGCCAAGCGGGCACCGCGTTCAAGTAACGCCCGGCAGACCCGCAGCGTGTAACCTGTCATCTCGATGAGTTCGACGAGATTCATGAACGCAGGAGAAACCGGAATGAACGACAAGCACCCCCCTGAAAGACTGTCTGCATTCGACATGGTCAATCGGCTGTTCGACCGCGCCGCCGACCTGCTCGGTCTGTCGGAAGAAAAGCGCACCGAACTGAAGACGCCGTATCGCGAAATGATGGTGCGCCTGCCCCTGCGGACCGAAGCCGGTGAGCAGAAGGTCTACAAGGGCTACCGCGTTCAACACGACAACTCGCGCGGGCCGATGAAAGGCGGAATCCGCTATCACCCCGACGCCGATCTCGACGAAGTGCGTGCCCTGGCCGCGCTGATGAGCTGGAAGACCGCGGTGGTCAACCTGCCCTACGGCGGCGCCAAGGGCGGCATACAGTGCGATCCGGAGGAACTCTCGGACCTGGATCTCGAGCGTCTGACCCGCCGCTTCGCGCACCGCCTGGAAGGTTTCATCGGCGATCACGAGGATATCCCCGGGCCCGACATGGGAACCGACGCCCGCGTCATGGCCTGGATGATGGACGAATACTCCAAGTTCCACGGCTTCACTCCGGGCGTGGTCACCGGCAAGCCACTTGAGCTGGGGGGGTCCGAAGGCCGGCTGTCGGCCACGGGACGCGGCCTGTTCTTCGCAGTCGAGCGTATCGCCCCCGAGATCGGCCTCGATCTCGACGGTGCCAGGGTGGCGGTACAGGGCTTCGGCAACGTCGGTTACTGGGCGGCGCGCTTCCTGGCCGACGCCTGCTGTCGCATCGTCGCCGTCAGCGACGTCCACGGCACCATCGTTCACGCTGACGGCTTCGACGTGGAAGAACTCAATCGCGTCCGCGAAGAGACCGGAAGCATCACGAACATCGATCTTGCCGGCATGGAGACGCTTCATCGAGACGAACTGATTGCACAGCCCGCCGACATCCTGGTTCCCGCCGCACTCGGCAGCACCATTCACGAGCACAACGCCCACAGGGTCAACTGCCGCCTGATCGCCGAGGGTGCCAATCACCCGACCACGCCGGACGCGGACAGGATCCTGGCCGACAACGGCGTGACTGTGCTGCCCGACATCTACGCCAATGCCGGCGGGGTGACCGTGTCGTACTTCGAGTGGGTGCAGAACCTGCAGCAGATGCGCTGGGATGCCGAACGCGTCGACCGCGAACTGCGGCAAGTCATGCACGATGCATATGACGACCTCAAAGCAGCAGCCGACGAATTCGATACCGATCTGCGCACCGCCGCCTTCCTGGTGGCCATCCGGCGTGTGGCGGGGGCCGCACAACTTCGCGGCATGCACTGAGTGCAGGACTTTGTCGTGACAGCGGTTCAAGGGGCCGGCCCCTGAACTCGGCCAGGCGCATACCAAAGGGCACAGGCCGTGCGATACTGAATAACCGGAATCGATGCATGGAATCACGGAACATGACCGATCTGAAAGCGCATCGCGAGGAGATCGCCAACGCCCTCACCCATGGTCTGGGTGTGGTCCTGGCCATCGGTGGCGGAGCGGCATTGATCACCCTGACGGCGATCTACGCCGGTGCCCGCGAGATCGTCAGCGCATCGGTATTCGTCGCCTCGCTGGTATTGCTCTACACAGCATCCACGCTTTACCACGCCACCCGCCAACCGCGCATCAAGTCGCGGCTGAAGGTGTTGGACCATTGCGCCATCTTCCTGCTGATCGCCGGCACCTACACGCCGTTCACTGTCGTCGCCATGCAGGGCAGTTGGGGCTGGTCGCTGTTCGGTGTGATCTGGGGGCTGGCGGTGATGGGGATCGTGTTCAAGCTGTTCTTCACCGGCCGTTATCGCGTCCTGTCAACGGCGACCTACATCGGCATGGGCTGGCTTGCTCTGGTGGCTTTCATCCCCCTGGTGCAGGCGCTGACGCCGGCGGCACTGGGCTGGCTGATTGCCGGCGGCGTGCTCTACACGGCCGGAACGGTGTTCTACCACAACGAACGCATTCCCTACAGTCACGCGATCTGGCACCTGTTCGTGCTCGGCGGCAGCATTTGCCACTTCGCCGCGGTCACGGCCCAGATCGTGCAGCCGGCGATCAGCTGACCCCCCGGTCAATCACCGCCGGAATCGCCCAGCACCCAAAGAAACAGCCCGAGAAAGATGGGCGGCAGACTGCACAGCATGATCAACAGTCCGGCACCGGTCGACAAGGGTCCGAAAGTGAATACGGCACCGACAACCACCAGCGCCAGACCAATCAGCAGCAAGATTTTCATGCTCGGGATTTTACCCGCTTCCAGTACAGGCAGCATGGCCATCGGCATCAAGGCGGGGAACCTCGGCGCCCGCGAGCGGCCCAACAGGCGCTGATTCACCCGGAACCCCCACCATGCACGCCCTGGATCATGGCATTTCCATCGGCCCACTCGGCTTCAGCCTCGGCACCTTGCTGTTCCTCCTTGCCGTTGCAGTGGCGCTGAGCTGCGGTGCCTGGCTGGGGCGCCGACAGGATCTGGCAGTCAATGACGTCCTGTTCAACCTGCTGCTGATCGGATTGCTCGGCGCACGCCTGGTCTTCGTGCTGCGCTATTTCGACAGCTTCGACGGACCGCTGGCCATGATCGACATCCGCGATCGCGGTTTCGACCC
>SKXY01000039.1 GCA_007128175.1 Wenzhouxiangella sp.
CACTGGCCAGCGACGAGATTCCGGTCACCCGAGGCGCCAACTGCCTCCTGGCACTGACATCAGAGCAAGTAGCATCAACCGGTCCGGTCATGCCCTGCATCAACTGCGGCCAGTGCGTGAGCGCCTGTCCTGCCGGCCTGCTGCCGCAAATACTCTACCGTCACCTCGAAGCCGAGCAATACGACCGGGCCGCCGAACTGAACCTGGCCGACTGCATCGAGTGCGGCTGCTGCGCCCAGGTCTGCCCCAGCCACATTCCGCTGGTCGATTTCTATCGCCACGGCCGCCAGGAACTGATCCGCCGCGAACTCGACGAACGCCGTGCCGCCCTGGCTCGCCGCCGCTTCGAAGCCCGCGAAGCACGGATGGAACGCGAAAAAGCCGAACGCGCCGCCCGCCGCAAGGCGCGCGAGGAAAAACTCAAAAAACCCGACAAGGCGCAGGACGAAATCCAGGCCGCCATCGAACGGGCCAAACAGAAACGGCAACCCAAATGATGGCCTGTAATTGATCTTGAAAAGCATGAAACCACGAAGGGCACGAAGAACACGAAGTCACTCGTGCTCTTCGTAGTTAATCGCTTTTCGCTGCAATGGAACCATTGCCATGAAGTTTGAGCTGGCCGGAGCGCCGCATTTGCCGCCCGCGATCACCGTGGGCGAAACCATGCGCCACGTGTTGTACGCGCTGATACCGGCGGTGGCGGCGCATGTCTGGTTTTTCGGCTACGGCATCCTGTTCCAGATTGCCCTGGCGGTAGGTTTCGCCGTCGGTTTCGAGGCCCTCATGCTCAAGCTGCGCGATCGGCCGGTGTGTCTGTTCCTCGGTGATTGCAGCGCCGTGGTCACCGGTGTGCTGTTCGCCCTGTGCATGCCGCCGCTGGCACCCTGGTGGATCACGGCGGTGGGCATGCTGTTTGCCATCGTCATCGCCAAGCATCTCTACGGCGGGCTGGGCTACAACCTCTTTAACCCGGCCATGGTCGGCTTTGCCGCCGTCATCATCGCCTTCCCGCTGGAGCTGAGCCAATGGCTGGCCCCACGCCAGCTCTCGCCGGGATTGCCCGGCCTGCTCGAAACCGCCCAGGCCATTTTCACCGGCAGCCTGCCGGCGGCACTGAGCTGGGATGCCATCACCATGGCCACACCACTCGACCAGATCCGCACCGGCGTACAGCAGGGGCTGAATCTTTCAGAGATCCGCACCGACCCCGCCTTCGGCGACTTCGGCGGGCGCGGCTGGGAGTGGATCGCCAATTTCTACGCGCTCGGCGGCATCTACCTCATCTGGCGCCGGGTCATCACCTGGCATGTCCCCGTTGCCGTGCTGGCCGCCACCGTCATCATCACCGCACCGATGTGGATGCTCGGCCCCGACATCCATCCCGCCCCACCCGAGCACATCTTCGCCGGCGCCCTGGTGCTGGCCGCCTTCTTCATCGCCACCGATCCCGTCTCGGGCCCGGCGACCCTGCGCGGCAAGCTCGTCTTCGGCGCCGGCATCGCCATCCTCACACTCGCCATCCGCCGCTGGGGCGGCTACCCCGACGGTGTGGCCTTCGCCGTCCTGCTGATGAACATGGCCGTCCCGCTGATCGACCGCCTGACCCGGCCAAGAACCTACGGGCACTGACAGACCGACTCGCTACCTACCTGCCTCTGATCAGGAAATGATTCCGCCTGAGCTCTGCGCCTACAACATCCCCAGCACAGCGCGCAGTTGCCTTTCGATGGCAACGAGTTCTTCGTCGGTCAGACGAGCCAACGGTCCGGTGTCGAAGCGAGAGCGGTCGAGTGCGCGCATCTTTTCCACCATCACCCAAGAAGGTTTGATCAGGCGCTCCCGCGGTGGGATTTCGACGCGCAATGCACTGGTTCCCGGTCGAAGATTGGAGGTCAGTGGCAGCGCCAGCACGGTATCGAAGTTCTGCGATGTCAACCAGTCGGCCTGCATGATCACGCAGGGCCGAACCTTGCCCACTTCCTTGCCGCGCCAAGGACGAAAGCTCGCCACCCAGACCTCCCCCCTTCGCATCACTCCCACCACTTTTCATCGGGGTCGGCGCCGGCAGCCTGCTCTTCACGCTCGATATTCTCGACCCAGTCCTCCAAGCCTTCCTCGGCCAATTCGCGGGATTCTCTTGCGGCCTCCGGATCGCTACTGAGCACCCTGGCCGCCTTCTTCATCTCCTCGATCAGTCGATCCCGCTCTCTTTGCGTAAGGTATTGACCCACGGCCTCACGCACCAGGTCAGATCGGTTCCTGCCGGTCAATTCGGCTTCCTGATTGAGGCGCCGCTCGACATCCTCCGACAAACGTACGCTCAAATGGCTCATCAGTAGCTCACTACGCATTTCACATCGTAGTACAAATGTAACACAGAAAGTATTACGAATCGCCTAGGGGGTCGGAATGGGGCCGCTGCAAACGAACCCATCGCCACTATAATTGGCGCTTTCCACACGGTTGTCGCCGACACATGCCACGCATTGCCGGGATCCAAGGAGTGGCCGCAGGATGACGACTGCCGGCATGCCTTTGCGCAGTGTGGTGACATTGACGATCATCGGTCTTCTGGCAGCGGTGATCCTGGCCGGGATGAATCATGTCACCGGGGAACGGATCGAGCATAAACAGCAGACTCGTGCACTGGCAGCAATTGCCGAGATGTTGCCGGCCGACAGCTACGACAACGAGCTGCTCGACGACCGCATCGAAGTCGATATCGATGGATTCGACCGTCCTGCCCGGGTCTACCGTGCCCGGCTTTCGGGCGAACCGGTCGCGATGGTGGTCGACCTGACCACACCGCGCGGCTACAGCGGCGACATCCGCCTGCTGGTCGCCGTGGATGTGGCAGGCACGGTCATGGGCGTGCAGGTACTCGAACACCGCGAGACTCCGGGGCTGGGAGACCGGATCGAACCGCGGCGAACCGACTGGCTCAAGCAGTTTGTCGGACGCAGCCTGGCCGATCCCGAACCGGAGGGTTGGGCACCGGACCGTCGTGGTGGGGAATTCGACACGCTGACCAGTGCGACCATCACCGTCGCGGCCATCGTCGAAGCGGTCAAGCGCGCACTGCAGGCGGTAGAGTTGAACGAAAGCGAACCGTTTACCCACAAAGCGTCAACCGACACGTTATCGCAATGAGTGTTTCCACCCCCGAAATCTGGCGCAACGGTCTGTGGGACAACAACCCCGGCCTGGTGCAGCTGCTGGGCCTGTGTCCGCTGCTGGCGGTGTCAAACACCACCGTCAACGGGCTGGGGCTGGGGCTGGCCACCATGGCTGTGCTGGTCATCTCCAGCGCGGCGGTCTCGCTGCTGCGCTCGGCGCTGCGGCCGGAAATCCGCATTCCCGCTTTCGTGCTGGTCATCGCCACCACGGTCACGGTGGTGGATCTGAGCCTGCAGGCCTGGCTGCACGATCTCAGCCGGGTGCTGGGCATTTTCGTGCCGCTGATCGTGACCAACTGCACCATCCTGGCGCGCGCCGAGGCGTTTGCATCGCGCCAGCCGCTGGCTGCCGCCGTTCACGACGGGCTGGCCCAGGGGGCGGGGTTTGCCGCCGTTCTCATTATCCTTGGCGCCGGCCGGGAACTGGTTGGCCACGGGACCATTCTGGCCGACCTCGACCTGTTGCTCGGCGATCGCTTCGCCGGTTTTTCCGTCCAGGTCCTGCCGTTCGACTCCGGCCTGCTGATTGCCCTGCTGCCGCCGGGTGCCTTTATCGGTCTCGGGCTGATGGTGGCCGTGCGCCAGTACCTGGTCCAGCGACCGCAGGAACATCCACGCATTGCACAGAACCAGAAGGAACCCGTCTCGTGATGAATGCCGCCCAGCGCGAGGAATTCTTTCGCCGACTGTCCGAGATCAACCCGCACCCGACCACCGAGCTGGACTACTCCACGCCCTTCGAGTTGCTCATTGCCGTGATTCTTTCCGCCCAGGCCACCGACGTGGGCGTCAACAAGGCTACCCGCCGGCTGTATCCGGTGGCCAACACGCCCAAGCAGATCCTGGCACTGGGCGAGGACGGGCTGAAGGACTACATCAAGACCATCGGGCTGTTCAATTCCAAGGCGAAGAACATCATCCGTACCTGCCGCGACCTGATCGACAAGCACGACGGCGAAGTGCCGGACAATCGTGCCGAACTCGAAGCGCTGGCCGGCGTCGGTCGCAAGACCGCCAACGTGGTGCTCAACACCGCTTTCGATCAGCCCACCATGGCCGTCGACACCCACATCTTCCGGGTCTCCAACCGCACCGGCCTGGCACCGGGCAAGACGCCTCTGGCGGTGGAAAAGGCACTGCTCAAGCGCGTACCCACCCACTATCTGAAAGACGCCCACCACTGGTTGATCCTGCACGGCCGATACACCTGCACCGCGCGAAACCCCAAATGCGCGGAATGCCCGGTGCTCGACCTGTGCCGGTTTAGAAAGAAGAACCTGCCGGAAAAATAGTCGACACCGACAGTCTTTACGCACAACTACTAATGGCCTCTGCCGAAAGGTGTCGTTAACATTCACCGTGCTAGGATTCTTGATGGGTATCAAGATTCATGGCCCATTCATCAAAATCCAACACGGAGGTCATCCCCATGGCTGACAAGAAATACCTTACTTCCGCCATCAGCGCTGTCGCTGCTGCATCGTTCTCCCTGAGTGCAATGGCCGCCGGCGATACGCCCGTCGACCCGTTCGAGGCCGAAGAGTTGCCCGCCGGCTTCATGGTCGCCAGCGCCACTCTGGCCGAGGGCGCCTGTGGTGAAGGTGCCTGCGGCGAAGGCAGCTGCGGTGAAGAAGATGATGACAAGGATGAAGACGACAAGGACGAGGAAGGCGCTTGCGGTGAGGGCGCGTGCGGCGAAGGCGCCTGCGGCGCTAGCTGAGTCGTTCCGAAATGAGTTCCGCAACCTTCCCCGTAGAAGGCGCCGGACTCGGCCTGCGGCGGGCCCTTCTGGGCCCGCTTCGGGAGGCCGAGTTGTCCTCGGTCGGCTTCATGGAAGCCGCACCAGAGAACTGGATCGGTGTCGGTGGCCGTCTGGGCACCCAGTTCCGTGAGTGGACCGACCGGTTTCCGTTCATCTGCCACGGGCTGTCGTTGTCGATCGGCGCTCCCGAGCCGCTGGACCGTCAGTTTCTAGCGCGCCTGCGCAAGTTTCTGGATGAACACAATATCGTCGGTTATTCCGACCATTTGAGCTATTGTTCGGAACACGGCCACCTCTACGACCTGATGCCGATTCCCTTCACCGCTGATGCGGTCGACTGGGTCGCATCGCGCATCAGCCAGGTGCAGGAAACGCTCGGGCGACGCATCGCCGTGGAGAATATTTCCTATTACGCCACGGTTGGTGCGGAAATGACCGAACTGGAATTCATCAACGCCGTGATCGACAATGCCGACTGCCTGCTGCTTCTCGACGTCAACAACATTCACGTCAACAGCGTCAACCATCGTTACGACGCCGACGAGTTCCTTGATGGCCTGCCCGCCGAGCGCGTGGCCTATATCCACATTGCCGGGCACCACAACGAGGCCGAGGACCTGATCGTCGACACCCATGGCGCCCCGGTGATCGATCCGGTCTGGCGCCTGCTCGATCGGGCCTACGAGAAACTCGGACCGGTGCCGACGCTGCTCGAACGCGATTTCAACTTTCCACCCATGGCGGAACTGCTCGCCGAAGTGGAACAGATCCGACAATATCAATCAGCCCATGACGCCGACCAGCAACAACCCGAGCAACAACGACGCGCCTCCTGAGTCGCTGCTGAAACTGCAGCGGCAATTCGCCGGGCATCTGCGTAACCCGGAATCGACACCTGCGCCCGAGGGTGTGGAAGAGCGGCGCATGGCCATCTACCGTCGACTGTTCTTCGGCAACCTGCGTAATCTGATGGCCAAGAACTTTCCCGTCCTGCGCCGCCTCGTCGACGACGAGGGCTGGGAACGGCTGATTCGCCAGTTCATGGCCGAACACCGTGCCCGCACGCCGATGTTCACCGAAATCGGGCAGGAGTTCATCCGTTTCATCGAACAACAGCAACCCGACGGTCTGCCACCGTTCACCTCCGAACTGGTGCACTGGGAATACCTGGAGACAGTGGTTCGATTGCACGAGGCCGACCTGGGTGCCATCCCGGCGGATCCGGCGGGCGACCTGGTCGAGAACGTGCCGGTCACCAACCCCACCACCCAACTGGGCCTGTATCAGTGGCCGGTCCACGAAATCGGGCCGAAATTCCAGCCCGAGATGCCGCTGGAGGCGCCGTTCGTTCTGGCCGCCTGCCGCCAGCGCGATCACACCATCGGCTTCATGCGCTTCAACCCGGTCACCGCTCGGCTGGTCGAACTGATGAATGAAAACCCGGAAAGCAGCGGACGGAGCCTGCTGACGGCCATTGCCGCCGAACTCAAGGCACCCGACACCGACGCAATCATTCGTTCCGGTGCCGGCATGCTGGAAAAACTGCGCGAGGCCGGATTCATCCTCGGTACGAGAAAATCCGGTCAGTAAACGCCCTCCAGCTCGAACCCTTCTTCCTCGAGTAGCCTGACCAGGCCGTCCTCGCCGACCAGGTGCAGGGCGCCCACGGCAATCACCAGCCCACCCTTTTCCAGGTATGGCAAGGCGCGTTCGAGCATGACGTGGTTGCGCTGCTTGAGGCCGATTTCATTGAAGTGGCGCATGACCTCCTCGTCCATGCTCTCGAGTTGGCTCTGCGAGAGGGCTTCGAGCTCGTCGAGATTGCCGTCCAGATAAGCGGAAACCAGCTTCTCGAAGGTTTCCGGCATGTTCTCGTGCTCTTCC
>SKXY01000337.1 GCA_007128175.1 Wenzhouxiangella sp.
CAGGACTTTCAAGCATGAACTTTCATGAGTATCAGGCCAAGGAGCTGTTCGAGCAGTACGGAATTCCCGTACCGCGCGGCCACGTGGCCACCAGCGGTGATGAAGCCGTGGCCGCGGCCGAAAAGCTCGGTGGCGGTCAGTGGGTGATCAAGGCGCAGGTTCACGCCGGCGGCCGTGGCAAGGCCGGCGGTGTCAAGCTGGTCTCCAGTCTCGATGAGGTGCGCGCGGAGGCCGAACGCATGCTCGGCATGTCCATCGAAACCTACCAGACTGGCGGGCGCGCACTGCCGGTCAACTCGGTCCTGGTTGCAGAAGCGACCGACATCAAGCAGGAACTTTACCTGGGCGCGCTGGTTGATCGTGCGCACAAGGCGGTGGTGTTCATGGGATCTGCTGCCGGCGGCGTCGATATCGAGCAGGTCGCGGCCGAAACGCCCGAGCAGATCATCACGGCAGCCGTGGACCCGGCCGCCGGCTTCATGCCCTACCAGGGTCGTCAGATCGGCTTCCGTATGGGCCTGAATGCCAAGCAGGTCGGCCAGCTGGTCAAGATCATGGATGGTCTTTATCGCCTGTTCATGGAAAAGGACATCAGCCTGATCGAGGTCAACCCGCTGATCATCGATGGCAATGGTGACCTGAGCGCGCTGGATGCCAAGCTCAATGCCGACGAGAATGCGTTGTTCCGCCACAAGGACCTGGCAGAAATGCGCGACGAATCGCAGGAAGATCCGACCGAGCTCGAGGCCAGCAAGCACGACCTCAATTACGTCACCCTTGACGGTAACATCGCCTGCATGGTCAACGGCGCGGGTCTGGCCATGGCCACAATGGACGTGGTCAAGCTGTCCGGCGGCGAGCCGGCCAATTTCCTCGATGTCGGCGGTGGTACCAACGCCGAGCGCGTCAAGGAAGCCTTCAAGTTGATCCTGGCCGGCGAAAACGTCAAGGCCATCCTGGTCAATATTTTCGGCGGCATCGTGCGGTGCGACCTGATCGCCGAGGGCATCATCAACGCCGTCAAGGACGTGGACGTCAATGTGCCGGTCGTGGTGCGCCTGGAAGGCACCAACGTGGATCAGGGCAAGAAGCTGCTGGCCGACAGCGGTTTCGACATCATCCCTGCCGAGGATCTCAACGACGGCGCGAAGAAGGCCGTCGAAGCGGCTGCCGCCTGAAGGAATCAGCAATGAGTGTACTAGTCAACAAGGATACCAAGGTCATTTGCCAGGGCTTCACCGGGGCTCATGGCACGTTTCATTCCGAGCAGGCCATTGCCTACGGCACCCAGTTGGTGGGCGGTGTAACGCCCGGCAAGGGTGGTAATACACACCTCGACCGTCCGGTTTTCAACACCGTGGAAGAGGCCGTCGAGGAAACCGGGGCCGACGCTTCCATGATCTTCGTGCCGCCGCCGTTTGCCGCCGACGCCATCCTGGAAGCGGCCGATGCCGGTGTGCGCGTGATCGTGACCATCACCGAGGGCATCCCGGTACTGGACATGCTGCGTGTCAAAGCCGCGCTGGGTAACTACGACGACGTCACCCTGATCGGTCCGAACTGCCCGGGCATCATCACGCCCGATGAATGCAAGATCGGCATCATGCCGGGCGCCATTCACATGAAGGGCAAGGTCGGCATCGTGTCGCGATCCGGCACCCTGACCTATGAGGCGGTCTACCAGACCACCCAGGCCGGGCTGGGTCAATCGACCTGCATCGGCATCGGTGGTGATCCCATCCACGGCATGAGCTTCGTCGATTGCCTCGACCTGTTCGAGTCCGATGACGAAACCCAGGGCATCATCATGGTGGGTGAGATTGGCGGTTCTGCCGAGGAGGAGGCCGCCGAGTTCATCGCCGAGCGCGTCAGCAAGCCCGTCGTGGCCTACATCGCGGGCGTGACCGCACCTCCGGGCAAGCGCATGGGCCATGCCGGCGCCATCATTGCCGGCGGCAAGGGTACGGCCGAGGCCAAGTACGAGGCCCTGGAAGAGGCCGGTGTGACCACCGTGCGCTCGCCGGTGGAACTCGGTGACGCTATCGCCGGGCGACTGAAGTAAGGAAGGGTTCAGGTTTCAGGGTTCAGGTTTCAGGGGGAGACAAGCACCATTGCTTTTCCTGAAACCTGAAACCTGAAACCTGAAACCTGATTCCCATGCTTCGCATCGCACTGGCGCAAGACGACTTCCTGGTCGGCCACATCACCGGCAACCGGGATCGCATCATCGAGACGATCGCTGATGCCCGGGATCGTCTGGGGGCTGATCTGCTCGTCTTCCCGGAACTGGCGCTGACCGGCTACCCGCCGGAAGATCTGTTGCTTCGTCCCGGTTTCATGCGGCGTGCCGAACAGGTTTTCGCCGAGGTTGTCGCGGCGGTGCGCGGTATCGACGTCGTTGTCGGCCACCCTCGCAGCGAGGGCGACAGGCGATTCAACTCGGTGTCGTGGTTGCGTGACGGTGAAGTCGTGGGCAGCTACGACAAGTGGGACCTGCCCAATTACGCGGTTTTCGACGAGCGCCGCTACTTCGATCCGGGTGAATCTTCACTGGTGGTCGAGGTGGCCGGTGTGCGTGTCGGTGTGATCATCTGCGAGGACACCTGGACGCCGGAGGCCATGGCCGCGGCAAAAGACGATGGTGCCCAACTGGTCGTATCGGCCAATGCGTCGCCGTATTTTGAAGCCAAGCATCTGGAGCGTGCACGGATTCTGCGTGAGCGCCATGCCGAGACTGATCTGCCGATCATCTACCTCAACTGCGTCGGCGGGCAGGACGAACTGGTTTTCGACGGGCACTCGCTGGCCATCGACGGTAACGGCCAGCTTGGCGAGCCGGCACCACTGTGCCAGGAGTTTTTGCTCGAGGTGGCCTTCGACCCAACCGATGGGCGCCTGCACTACGGTCACTGGCCGGCCGGTGAGACCGAACGTTTGCCGGTCATCTACGAAGTGCTCAAGCGCGGCCTGCGCGACTACGTGCTAAAGAACGGATTCGAGTCGGTGGTGTTCGGGCTTTCCGGCGGCATCGACTCGGCACTGACCGCGGCCCTGGCGGCCGATGCGCTGGGGCCCGAGCAGGTGCTGGCGGTGATGATGCCTTCGCGCCACACCTCGGAGCTGTCGCTGATCCTGGCCAGCGAGCAGATCGCCCAACTGGGTGTTCATTACGAGAACATCTCCATCGAGCCGATCTACCAGGCGCAGCTCAAACAGCTGGCCGAGGTCTTTGCCGATACGCGCGAGAACTTTACCGAGGAAAACCTTCAGGCACGCGCACGCGGCAGCATCATCATGGCGTTGTCGAACAAATTCGGGCACCTGCCGCTTGCGACCAGCAACAAGAGTGAACTGGCGACGGGCTATTCAACCATTTACGGCGACATGTGCGGTGGCTACAGTCCAATCAAGGATGTGCTGAAAACGCTCGTCTTTGAGCTTTCGAGCTGGCGCAATACCGTGTCTCCGGCGATACCTCAGGGCGTCATCGACCGACCGCCGTCTGCCGAACTGGCGCCGGACCAGCGCGACCAGGACAAGCTCCCGCCCTACGATATCCTCGACGACATCATCACCCGCTATGTCGAACAGGATCAGTCCATTCACGACATGATTGACGCCGGCATCGACGAGCCGATCGCCCGCCGCGTGGCCGGCATGGTGCTTGCCGCCGAGTACAAGCGTCGCCAGGGTGCGCCGGGGCCGCGCATTACGCGCAAGGCCTTCGGTCGCGACCGGCGCTATCCCATTACATCGGGCTGGCGCGACAGCGGCCTGGCTGATTGAGGGAGCCTTTTTATGAGGACAATGATCCCGGCGCCGACAGAGGCTTGTAAGCGGGTGATTACCCGAGCGGATGGCAGAGGCTAGAATAGTTTCTTGCAAGCATATCGGGTGAGTGTATGACTACGACCCGCCACTTGGGGGGATCTACGACCAGGCGGGCAACCGACCTGGTCTTGACCGGCTTCGACGACTACAACGCCAGCTTTTCCGACCTGTCGCGGCGCGGCAAGCGCCGCTTCGAGGCTGGCGATCGGGTTGGCATGCGTTCCGATGTGGTCGCCCGCATGGGGCTTTACGATGCCAGCGTCGACGAGGTGATCGGCAGGCTGGAAGAGTTGCTAGCCAATCGTTTGTTCTCGCGCTCAGTGTGGAAGGAAATCCGCAAGACCTATGCCCGCAATATTCGCGGCAGGCTCGATGCGGAGTTGTACAAGACATTCTTCAATACCATCAGTCGGCGTCTTTTCAAGACTCGGGGGGTGGACCCGGCCATTGAATTCGTCGCGCTCGATATCCAGCCCACCGACCGCATCACCCATCCGGTATCGCGGCACACCTATGCCGTTGGTTCCGACCTGCCCGAGACCTTCACGCGAATCCTGAGTGATTACAGGTTTTCCCTTCCCTACGGCGCGATCGAGCAAGACGGCGAGCGCCTGGCAGAGCGCATGCGTTCGGAGTTTCTTGATGCGGGGGAGGTCGCCGTGACCAGCATCGAGCTGCTGGAAACGGTGTTTTACCGGGAGGGTCGTGCCTACCTTGTGGGCCGGGCTTTCGGTCGCGACCGCTACCTGCCGTGCGTGATCGCGCTGGTCCAGGAAGACAATCAGGTGCGGGTCGATGCGTTGCTGGCTCGCCGCCTGCAGGTATCCATCCTTTTCGGCTACACCTTCAGCTACTTCCTGGCCGACCTGCCGACGGTCGGAGATGCTGTCGTGTTCTTGCGCACGCTGCTGCCCGACAAGCCCATCGATGAGCTCTATACCGTGCTCGGCCGCGCCAAACAGGGCAAGACCGAGCGCTATCGTGCATTTGTCCGCGAGTTGCTCGCCCGGCCGGAGGAAACGATGGTCGAGGCCGATGGTCAGCGCGGAATGGTCATGGCAGTATTCACCCTGCCGTCCTATCCCCTGGTGTTCAAGCTGCTGCGCGATCGCTTCGCGCCGGTCAAGACCATTCGCCGACACGAGGTTATCGAGCGTTACCACATGGTCCATCGTCATGACCGGGTCGGACGACTGCTGGATGTACAGGAATTCAAGGACCTGCGGTTTCCCAGGGATCAGTTCTCGACCGCGCTGCTGGACGAACTACTGGCCGAGTGCCGGCGTATCGTCCGCCTCGACGATGACACCGTCGTGATTCGCCACAGTTTCGTGGAGCGCCGTGTGCGGCCGCTGGATTTGTACCTGAAGGAGGTGGACGAAGCGGCCGCCCACCATGCCGTCATTGACATGGGGCAGGCGCTCAAGGACCTGGCGCGATCCAATATTTTTGCCGGTGACCTGTTGCCGAAGAACTTTGGCGTGACTCGTTCGGGCAGGGTGGTTTTCTACGACTACGACGAACTCACCCTGCTGACCGAGTGCAATTTCCGGCACATGCCGAAAGCAAACAACGATTTCGAACTCTACAGCGATGAAACCTGGTTCCACGTCGACGACAATGACGTCTTTCCGGAGGAGTTTCCGCGTTTTCTCGCCCTGAAGCCGGATCTTCTCGAAATCCTGAGAGAGGCCCACGGCGAGTTGTTCGACGCCGGCTGGTGGCAGCAGGTGCAGTCCCGCATCTGCTCGGGCGAGTCGCTGGATGTGCCGCCGTACACCGATGATGCCCGCTTGAGGGGCTGATTGATTTCGTAAACCTGCGGTGCGGTCAGGCTTTAGGCAGCGTCACGCCGCGCTGGCCCATGTACTTGCCCGCCCGGTCGGCGTAGGAAGTCTCGCAGATCTCGTCCGATTCCAGGAATAGGAACTGCGCCACACCCTCGTTGGCATAGACCTTGGCCGGCAGCGGGGTGGTGTTTGAAAACTCCAGCGTCACGTGGCCTTCCCACTCCGGTTCCAGTGGCGTGACATTGACGATGATTCCGCAGCGAGCGTAAGTGGACTTGCCCAGGCAGATCGTCAGCACGTTGCGCGGGATGCGGAAATACTCCACCGTGCGGGCCAGCGCGAACGAATTCGGCGGAATGATACAGACATCGCCCTTGAAGTCGACGAAGCTCTTCTCGTCGAATCGCTTCGGATCGACGATGGCGGTGTTGATGTTGGTGAAGATCTTGAATTCGTCGGCACAGCGCCCGTCGTAGCCGTAGCTGGAGGTGCCGTAGGAAACCAGCTTGCTGCCATCGTCGGCGTGGCGGACCTGACCGGCCTCGAACGGCTCGATCATGCCGTGTTTCTCGGCCATTTCCCGAATCCAGCGATCTGACTTGATGCTCATCGATTTACCCGGCGGCGTTGTGAAAAGCGCATTCTAGTCGAGGTGGAACGTTAAAAAAGTAAAACGTAAAACGTGAAAGGGGGGGCATGGTCGTGCCGTGTTTGTGACCGGGGTGGCCAATGGCGGGGACCAGAGCCATTGGCCAGCACCCTTCGGAACGAAACCCTGGCGCCGGCCCCGTTTCGAACATTGAAAATTCGGTCATTCGAATTTGTTGGGATTTGGTGCTTGGTAGTCGGGGGTTCCAAGGTCACCCATGCAACGGCGGCTGTTGCATCAGAGTCACGCTGGTTGTGAACAACTGGTTGCCGCGAATGATTTCGACTTCAACCTCCTTGCCCGGCTCGAGGTTGGAAATGCGCTGGGTGAGTGAGCGCGCGCTTTCGACGGACTGTTCATCCGCGCGCACGAGCACGTCGCCGGGCCTCAGGCCGGCCCGCCAGGCCGGCCCGCCCTGATGGATCTGAGTGATCCTGGCGCCCGACCGGGTGCCCTCCTGGCCGGACAGGTTGAACGTCACGTCGGCCAGGTCGGCACCGATCCAGCCCCGGCGGACCTGGCCGTACTCGATGATCTGGC
>SKXY01000093.1 GCA_007128175.1 Wenzhouxiangella sp.
TCGGCCATGGCGGCGATGGCGCGCGGGTTCTTGCCGTGCGCCTCGATACCGGCCGACAGGACCTCAACACGGTCGCCGCCCAGATGGCGGGCAAAGCCCTCGGCCATCTGCGAGCGGCAGGAGTTGCCGGTGCAAAGAAACAGCACTCTCAAAGGATTTTTCCGGGACATGGGATAGCGATCAGTTTGAAGGGAAATGGCAATCAGTCGCAGGCGACCTGCGGGCGGTTGGGCATGGTGGCCAGGCGCTCGTTCAGCTCCCCCAGCGAGTGAGCCGGCGCAACCGCGTCGAGGACCTCGCAGGCCCAGTCGGGCAGGTCGGGGCTGAGCCGGTAATAGACCCACTGTCCGCGGCGCTCATCGCTGACGACGCCCTGGTCGCGCAAAGAGCCCAGATGACGCGAGATTCGCGGCTGGGGCAGGGCCAGGGCATGGACGAACTCGCACACGCACAGCGCTCTGCCGTCTCTCAAAAGGAGCAGACATTGCAGCCGGGTCCGGTCGGCCAGCGCCTTGAAGAAACGCTCTGGGTTCATGGATATGCGGATATGCGTATATCCGTCATAGTCTAACGGAAAGATCGACCACCGGCAAGCCTATTGCCTGGCAGCCGCTCAGGACCGATGCAGCGGGCCCTCGACCGCAACACGGCGTTCCGACCCGGCGCTGCATTCGATCAGGGTCAGGACGAAATCCATTGCCGTACCCGGCCCGCGCGAAGTGACGATGTGGTCATCGATGACCACCGGGTCGTCAACCATTTCGAACGATCCGTCGCTGAACTCATCAAGCGCACCGGGAAACGAAGTCGCCCGGCGCCCAGCCAGCAGCCCGTGGGCGGCCAGCACCCGGGGTGCGGCACAGATCGCGCCGATCCAGCCACCCCGTTCGTCCTGCCGATACAGCATGCGCTTGAGAATGCGGCTTTCACCCAGGTGGGTGGCGCCGGGCTGTCCGCCGGGCAGCACGATCAGGTCGAACTCCTGGTCGGTCATGTCGACGAGCAACACGTCGGGCACCAGTACCGTACGACGGCTGGCGGTGATCGGGCCCTCGACCAGGCCGGCGGTGAGCACATCGAAATCGGCACGGCGCAGCAGGTCGATGATCGTTACCGCCTCGAGCTCTTCGCAGCCGGGTGCGAGCGGAATCAATGCACTGGTCATCATTCAACTCCTGTTGTGCTTGCCAGACCGGCAGTGTATGCCCAATCACATCGGACCGTGTACGCCCTGATCAAGGCTTTCATGACTTCCGGACTATTCCACCCCGTAATTGGAGGCGTTAGGGTGAGATGCGTCAAACTTCGACCTTGATAATCTGTCAGGGATTTTCCGACCCGAGGGAAGAAAGATGAGAACCAGAATCCACGTCATTGTTGCGGGCGCGTTGGCCCTGTGCTTCGTGTCCGGCAACGCCATGTCCGAACGAGCCGAGCCATTGCCCTACCTGGACCAACTGCCCGAACTGCTCGACCGCGAGCTGTTTTTCGGCGACCCTGAGATATCCGGCGCCCAGCTCTCACCGGACGGGCGCTACGTCACTTTCATGCGACCCTACGAGGATGTGCGCAACATCTGGATCAAGCGCAAGGGAGAATCGTTCGACGACGCCCGGCCGCTGACGGCCGATGACCGACCGGTGCCGGGCTATTTCTGGAGCCGCGACTCCAGTTACGTGCTGTATGTACAGGACCGCGGCGGCGACGAGAACTTCCACGTCTGGGCCGTTGATGTGAGTGCCGAGATCGACGACGACACCGGCGTGCCGCCGGCACGCAACCTGACCGATGTCGACGGCGTGCGGGCCATGATCTACGCCCTGCCTCGCCCCACCCCCGACCGCATCCTGGTCGGCCTCAACGACCGCGACCCGGCGCTGCACGATGTGTATGCCGTATCGATTGCCACCGGCGAGCGCGAACTGCTGATCGAAAACCACGACAACGTCGCCGGCTGGACCGCCGATTTGCAGGGCAATATTCGCCTGGCCACACGGCAGACAGGCGAGGGCGGCACCGAGGTGCTGCGCGTCGAGGACGGCGAGCTTGGCGAATCGGTTTTCGAGTGCTCCTGGCAGGAAACCTGCGGGCCGCTGAACTTCCACCCCGACGGCGAGCGCGTCTGGTTCCAGTCCAACAAGGGTGAGGACGTGGACCTGACCGGCCTGTATGTCATGGACCTGGCCAGCGGGGATATCGAGCTGTTCGAGCGCGATCCCGAAGGCGAGGTGGATTTCAGCGGCGCCATCTTCTCGCCGGCCACCGACGAACTGCTGGCCACCGTCTACGTCGGTGACCGCCCACGCGTCTATCCTCAGGACGAGGACTTCGCCGCAGACCTGGAGTTCCTGCGCGACAATCTGCCCGAAGGCGAGATTGGCATCAGTTCCATGACCGCCGATGAACGACTGGCCCTGGTCAGCCTGTCGCGCGATGTCGATCCCGGCACCGTCTACCTGTTCGACCGCGCCGAGCGCACGGTCGAGGAGTTCTACCGGGGACGCCCGGAAATCGATCCCGGGCAGATGGCTGAAATGCAGCCCATCCGCTACACCGCCCGGGACGGCCTGGAGATTCCCGCCTACCTGACCGTCCCGCGCGGCATCGACCCGGAGAACCTGGCCGTGGTCGCGCTGATTCATGGCGGGCCGTGGGCACGCGATACCTGGGGCTACCGCGCGCAGGTACAGTTCCTGGCCAACCGCGGCTACGCCGTGCTGCAACCCAACTTCCGCGGCTCGACCGGCTTCGGCAAGGCCTTCCTCAACGCCGGCAACAACGAGTGGGGCGATGCCATGCAGGACGACATCACCGATGGCGTCAACTACCTGATCGAACAGGGCATCGCCGATCCCGAGCGGGTCTGCATCATGGGCGGCTCCTACGGCGGCTACGCCACGCTGGCCGGCATGGTGTTCACCCCAGATCTCTACGCTTGCGGCGTCAACATCGTCGGCGTGTCCAACATCATCACGCTGCTCAATTCCATTCCGCCCTACTGGGGGCCGATCCGGGAAATGTTCATCCGCCGCGTCGGCGACCCGGAGACCGAGGAAGGACGCGAGCAACTCGAGCGCCAGTCGCCGATCAATCACGTCGACAACATCGCCAGCCCGCTGCTGGTCATTCACGGCGCCAACGACCCGCGCGTGCGCCAGGCCGAGGCCGACCAGATCGTGGTGGCCATGCGTGAGCGCGAACTGCCGGTCGAGTACATCGTCGCCCCCGACGAAGGGCACGGCTTCCGCGGCCTGGAAAACCGGATGGCGATGTTCGCCCGCACCGAGGAGTTCCTCGGCACCCACCTAGGCGGACGGCACCAGGAGGGCATGGCCGAACACATCGGCGAGCGCCTGGCCGAGATTACCGTGGACGTCGATACGGTCGAACTGCCCGACCTGGCCGACGAACTGGCCGCGGCCCGGACCCGTCCGCTGCCGTCAGTCGAGGCCGACCGCGTCGAATCGGGTCGATTCGAGTACCTCACCCGCTTGTCGATCCAGGGCAACGACATGGAGATGCCGTCGACCCGCGAGATCAATCGCACCGATCTCGACGGCCGGTCGGTCATCGAGATTGTCTCCAGCACCAGTTCGCCGATGGGTGACGCCAGCGACCGTTACGTCGTCGATGCCCGCACGCTGCGGCCGGTCAAGCGCCGGGCCGAACAGGGGCCGGCCACGATCAGGATCGACTTCGACAGCCGCCAGGTCAGCGGCGAGATCGATGCCGGCGCCCAGCAGATTCCGATCGACATCGAACTCGACGCACCGATCTACGGCGGCGAAGCCGCCTTCGAGGTCGTCATGTCGGCGCTGCCGCTGGCCGAGGGCTACCGCACGCCGGTGCGCGTCGCCGAGATCGGCATGCAGCAACGCGTGCGCTTCTTCAACCTGAACGTGACCGGAAAGGAATCGGTCGAAGTCGACGCTGGCACCTTCCAGGCATGGCGTGTGGAGCTGTCGGCGCTGGACGATGAAGGCGGCGATCAGGTAATCTGGGTCAACGCCGAAGCACCCCGGCAGGTCGTCCGGGTCGAAGGCACCCTGCCGCCGGAAATGGGCGGCGCGTCGTTCACCACGGAATTGACAGCGCAGTAAACGGCGCTGGCAGAACCCGGGCCCCGGCTTCGGCCGGGGCCCGTTTTTCTTACTTTTCCGAGTACTCCCGAAAGACGGACAGCGTCTTCTCGTCGAACAGTACGAACCGCACCAGCAGGTCATCGGGTATCTGTTCCGAGACGGCACGAAGGGCAATCCCGGCCGCCTCGGCCAGCGGATAACCGAATGCCCCGGCGGAAATCGCCGGGAAGCCGACCGACTTCAGCGATTTCTTGCGGCACAATCGCAGCGCATTGCGATAGGCGTCGACCAGCAGGCGGTCGGCCGGCTCGTCAATGCCGTAGCGCGGCCCGAGCACGTGGATTACCCAGTCGTTGGGCAGGTTGAACCCGCGCGTGATCACCGCCTGGCCGGGCTCGATTGGGGCAAGCGGATGACACGCTTCAGCCAGTTCCGGACCGGCGGCCCGGTGAATCGCGCCGGCCACACCGCCGCCGGGCATCAATTGCGCATTGGCGGCATTGACCACGGCATCGAGATCGGGCTGATCGGCAATGTCGCCGGTGACCAGTTCGATGGGCATCAGGCACCTCCGCGGTTCGGCAAGCTTGCGTCTATTCTAACGAATCGGCTGCGGATGGCTCGTAGCCGTCGGGTGGCTGGAAAACGTAAAATGGGGGATGGTGGCGTGGTTACGATCAGCCACCGTGGCCAATGGCCAGGCCCCGCCATTGGCCCGCCGGGCCGAATCGAAGGCTGCGCGCCAACCCCCGTTTTACGTTTTACCTTTTCCGTTTCCCGGCGCAAAGCGCCCCACGGCATAATGCCGCAATGCCCGAGTTGCCCGAAGTCGAAACCACCCGCCGCGGACTGGCGCCGCTGGTCGAGGGAAAGCGCGTTGCTGCCATCATCGTGCGCCAGCGTGCGCTGCGCTGGCCGGTGCCGGTCGAGGTCGACGGGCTGGCCGGTGAAATGGTGCATTCACTGGAGCGCCGGGCCAAGTGGCTGATCTGGCACTTCGACAGTGCCTGCCTGTTGTCACACCTGGGCATGTCCGGCTCGTTCCGCGGCTGGACCGATCCGCCGCCACCGGGCCCGCACGACCATGTCGACATCCAGGTCGAGGACGGCCACCTGATCCGCTATACCGACCCGAGACGTTTCGGTGCCCTGCTTTATTGCGCCGGTGATCCGCTCGAGCATCCGCGCCTTGCCGGCCTGGGCCCGGAACCACTGGGGGAGGCGTTCGACGGTGATTACCTGTGGCGACTGTCGCGGTGGAGGAAAGCGCCGGTCAAGAGCTTCATCATGGATTCGCGCATCGTCGTGGGCGTGGGCAACATCTATGCCTCCGAGGCCCTGTTCGATGCCGGCATCCATCCGACGCGGCCAGCCGGGCGCATCAGCCAGGCCCGCTACCGGCGACTCGCCGAGACCATCCAGGCCACGCTGGCCGCGGCCATCGAGGTCGGTGGCACCTCGCTCAGGGACTTCACCGTCGGCGACGGCACACCGGGTTATTTCGGCCAGTCGCTGAAGGTCTACGGCCGCGAAGGCGAGCCATGCCCGGGCTGCAAGGCACCGATTCGACGCAGGATCATTGGCCAGCGCTCAACGTTTTACTGTGTGCGCTGCCAGCGCTAATGTTCGCTGCCGCACTGTACAGGCGTGCCAGGCGCCGCTATGCTCAAAACTCCTCTTCAAGGAGTTTGCTCATGGGCACCAAGCGTATTGTCGGCATTGCCCTGCTCGTTATCGGCCTCGGTCTTTTGTTCTTTGGCCTGCAGGCCACCGATACCCTGACCGAGGGCGTCCACGAAACCCTGACCGGACGCTACACCGACGAGACCACCTGGTATCTCATCGGCGGCGCGGCGGCCGCGATCGTCGGCCTGGTGCTGCTCCTTTTCGGCGGCAGACGGTAGTAAGCATCTCATACCAGCCCCGGTTCGCGCACCGGGGCTGATCATTGACTTCGGTAGTCCGGCCCATGGCCGGATCGGTTAGCCACACTGTCGGTCTGCTCAAGGGCCCCGGCATCGGGGCGGTTGATCTCGGGATGACGGTCACACCAGCCAGAACCTTTTCACTGATATTGCGGTCTTCTTACCGATAGCCGTCATCGTCCCACATGGTCGAGGGCCGCTGAACCCGCATTCACGTCAGTCGTTACAATCAGTGGCTGACATGCCGGCCTGGTTGGCCGGTGACAATGTCTGGAAAATCATGATTCGAACACTTTTTGCCGCCCTGTTCCTGCTGCCGCTGCTGAGCTGGGCCATGCCCGAGTACGGCGCGGTCGAGCGCGACCATATCGAGGCCGAGCTGGTGGCCGACGTCTCGGCCATCGCCCCCGGCCAGTCCTTCCGCGCCGGGCTGCGCCTGCTGCCCGAGACCCATTGGCACACCTACTGGCGAAATCCCGGTGACTCCGGGCTGCCAACCACGCTGGACTGGCAACTTCCCGAAGGCATCAGCGCCGGTGAAATCGACTGGCCGTTTCCCGAGGCCCTGCCCATGGGCCACCTGGTCAACTACGGCTACGAAGGCGAGCACCTGCTGCCGGTCACGCTCACCGCCGACGACTCGTTGCAACCGGGCAGTCACATCACATTGGCGGTCGACGCCGCCTGGCTGGTGTGCGAGGAGATCTGCATCCCCGGTGACGCGTCGCTGGCACTGGACCTGGATGTCGTCGCCGACGCCGGCAATCGGGCATCGGCCCATGCCGAGCTGTTTGAACGCA
>SKXY01000032.1 GCA_007128175.1 Wenzhouxiangella sp.
AATTCCATGACCGACAATCCAGATCTCAGCGGAATCCTATTGCTCGACAAGCCCGCCGGCATTACATCGAATGCCGCGTTGAGCCGTGCCAAGCGTATCCTGGGTATCAAGAAGGCCGGCCATACCGGCACCCTCGATCCAATGGCATCGGGCCTGCTGGTGCTTTGTTTTGGTGAAGCCACCAAGGTCTCGGCCTTTCTTCTCGATGCTGACAAGACATACCAAGCCGAGCTCCGGCTGGGAGTGGAGACCGACAGTGAAGACGCAGAAGGCGAGGTCATTGCCGAGCATGACGTGCCGGCATTGGACGAGGCAGGAATCGAAGAGGTTCTAGACAAGTTTCGCGGGCCCATTGAACAGGTCCCGCCCATGCATTCAGCGCTGAAACACAAGGGAAAGCGCCTCTACGAGCTGGCTCGCAAGGGTGAAACGGTAGAGCGTCCGCCGCGTGCAGTCACCATCCACAAACTGACCCTCGATGCCGTGGCGTTGCCGAAGCTGAGGCTGACGGTGCATTGCTCCAAGGGCACTTACATTCGCTCGCTTGCCCGTGACATCGGTCAGGTGCTGGGTTGCGGTGGTCATTTGAGCGCCTTGCGCCGCACTGCAAGCCAACCGTTCGATATCCGTGATGCGACTGCCCTGGAAAACCTGGATCAGTTGGACCGGGAGCAAGCCCGGGCTTTGCTGCGGCCGGCGGATGTGGCATTGCCACACCTTCCGGAAATCGTGCTGGACGAACAGCAGGCCAGTCGTATCCAGCAGGGCCAGAAGTTGGCCGGGTTGCCCGTGATCGAAGAAGGGGCGGTAAGGATCTATGCCCCGCAGGGTTTTATCGGCATCGGTGAGACCGACGGCGCGGGTCGTTTGCGGCCGCGTCGAGTGTTCAACCTCTGAGCATGGCCCCGCTTTTGCTCCAGTCTACAGGTTGAGCAGGCCGATTACGCCGAAAATGATCAGGTAGGCGGCAACGATATAACGCAACAGGCTCGGTACCACCAGGATGGCAATACCGGCGATCAGCGCGAGTAAGGGCGCAATCTGGAAATGAAGTGTCATCGCGATACTCCGTGTTTCGACTTGGTGCTGGAGATGGTTGAAATAACCGGTCCGGAGATCGATTGCTCCGGACCGGCATGTTGCAGTTCAACCGTTGGTTATCAGTACCAACGACGCATGGTCAGAATCACGCCACCGAGCAACGACAGAAAGCCTGCGAGTGCGAACCAGGGCAGGGCACTGGCGGTTGCCGGCAATTCCGAACGTTGAGTCGAGCGCTCGGTTGCGCGCTGGGCGACTGCACGGTCGGTCTCAACAGGTGCTGCCTCGTGATCAGTTGAGATGCGTGCAAGTTGATCGCTCGGAGCACCCGGCTGTGTGGCAAAGCCGTATGCGCCTTCCGGAACGTACAAGTTGATCGAATCTGTTGTACGCAACTGCCGGAACGGAGTCGCACGATTGTTGATGTAGGCCATTTGGCCTGCGGCCGGCTCCAATGTCACTTCTTCCACTGAGCGATCACGATGATCACGCACACTGAAGATGACGTTGCCGTCGTCATCTATCTTTACGAACTTGGCATCGAAGCGTGCCCAGGATTCACCATCGACATCAACAACTTCCTGGCAGGCGCCAATCAGATGTGCGTGATTAGTGCGCATGTTTTCGTTCCAGTCTACGCTTTCACAGGATGCTCTTGTTGTTCGTTCATCAGGGAATTGATCCCCCTGCGGTTGTTGGGCGACTGAGGAAGTTGCCAGGGCCATGCCTAGCAGTACCGCACTTGTACATGTTGTGTTGAGCTTGTTCATTTCAATTACCTCATGGTCTTTAGTGGACAAATTCGACAGCTTCTGCCCGCACGATGTATCGCTTTGGTGCATTGCCGACGAAATAGAATGGGTAGCAGGTCACGAGCGTCAAAGCCGGATATCCGGTTTCGTCAAGCACGTGAACATCTGTGGGCTCGACCACCGACAGGTCGATGACGATGTAGGTCTGAATGCGGTTGGGAGCTTCGAGCTCGATCAGGTCGCCGAGCTGGAGATCCTTCAGTCCGCGAAAATGCATGTCGCGGTGTGCGGCAATGGCCACATTGCCATTGCTCCCTGGAGGTGCGGTGCCTTCAATCAACCCCGGCCCCCGGCGCAAGACTCGCTCTTCGGTGCCGTAGCGCACGGGTAGCTCGAGCCGGATGTCTGATATGCGCAGTATCGCGAGTATCTCTTCTGCCTGAGGCTGCTCTGTTCGCGTGGCAGTGGGAGTGGCCGCATCCTCGAACAGGGTGGGTAAGGAGGCGATTTTCGTCTGACTTAAATCATGGTCCGATTGTTGTACGTCGGAAAAGAGCGTGATATCTCGCTGGCGTTGGACTTCAGCCCAGGCATGTATGGCGAAGAAGAGCGCAATTGATGTGATGCCGAAACACCACAAGAGGAGTTCGATGCGTTTCATCAGGACGTCCGGTTACCGCTGCAATGGTGCATTCGATGCTCCAGTAAAAGGTGACGTTGGATCAGATCAACCATGGTGTACGGGTATGGGTTTTGGGTCTGTGCGTTGGCGTACCAATTTTCGAACGGGACTTATTGTTCACTCGGTTCGCCAACGCACAGAAAGTCCGCTGCCTCCGGGGCATCTTTTGCTGTATGCCTTGCTGAGTACCCGTCATGAGAGCTTCGAGCAGATTTGCAGTCTTCACCATTGCCCTGGCCCTGACAGCATGTGCCGTCAATCCGGTAACCGGCGATCGTCAACTCGCGTTGATGTCGGAAGGTCAGGAGATCGAGATCGGCCGTCAGGTTGCCGTCTCCGCCGAGCAGCAGTTCGGGCTGGTCGATGACGATGCGCTTCAAGAGTATGTGCATCGCCTCGGCACTCAGCTGGCGCAGGCATCGGAGAGACCTGATCTGCCGTGGACTTTTCGAGTAGCGGATTCCTCGACTCCGAATGCCTTTGCTGCCCCCGGCGGCTATATTTTCATTACCCGCGGTTTGCTGACTCTGCTGCGCAACGAAGCGGAGCTGGTGAGCATACTGGGCCATGAGATCGGACATGTGACCGCGCGTCATTCCGTGGCCATGATGAGTCGGGCGCAGCTGGCTCAACTCGGACTTGGGATCGGATCGATCCTGCGGCCTGAAGAAGCGGAAAGATTCGGCAGTCTGGCAGCCGGCGGATTGCAGTTGCTGTTCCTGAGTTATGGCCGTGATGCGGAGCGGCAAGCCGATGATCTGGGCTATCGATACGCTCTGGAGCAGGGCTACGACGTTCGTGAGATGGTTAATGTCTTTGCATCCTTGCAGAAGTCAGCCGAGTTGGCTGGCCAGAGCCCGGTCCCGACCTGGCTCGCATCGCACCCATATCCGGCGGAGCGGATCGAACGGATTGAGAGGGAGCTTGTCAACTTGCCGCCGACAGCCACCCCCAGGCGCATTGGTGAAGCCGATTACCTGGCGCGCATTGATGGACTGACCTATGGAGAAGATCCTCGTGAGGGCTTCTTTGAAGCCAATCGCTTCCTTCATCCGGAACTGGCGTTCCGGGTCGATTTTCCGCAGGGCTGGAGAATGCAGAACATGAGACAAGCGGTGGTGGCCGGCAGCCCGCAGGAGGACGCTTTGATCCAGCTCATGCTGGTGCCTGGAACACCAAAAGAGGCGGCTGATGCCTTCTTTGGCCAACAGGGGGTGAGTGCTGGTCAGGTTGGTTCGCAGCAGATCAATGGGCTGCCCGCGATCATTGGCGGTTTCGAAGTACAGACGGAACAGTCGAGACTCGGTGGGCTGGTAACACTTGTCTCGCTGGAAGGGCGGACCTACCGAATCCTCGCCTTTACGCCTGTTAAGCAACGTGCAGATTATGAGAGAAGTTTCCGGGCGACTGCATACAGCTTTGCGCGACTGACCAATCCTGAAGCCCTCGCACGTCAGCCGCAACGCATCTCAATCGTACGATTGCCGCGCGCCATGACCGTAGTGGAGTTCAACACTGCCTATCCGTCCGCCATACCAATTGAGGAGCTTGTGCTGATCAACCAGATGGATGGCCCGCAATCCGTGATGCCGACAGGTTTCAAGGCAAAGCGCATCATCGGAGAAGGCTGATCATTGATCTCGTCAGTAAGTTTGATAGCGAACAGACAATGCCCCCTGGTGAGCTCCAATCTTGCAGTCCGAGACCCATTTGTGGGAGAGGTTCGTGATGAAAATGCTGATTGGTGTGAAGACGGTAACAGTAGCCTTGGCAGTTCTGGTGATTGCCGGCTGTGCTGCCGTTGCGGGTACTGCCGGTATCGCGGACAGCTCGAGAACTGGCGAAATTTACGATGTGAGGTTCCAGGAGCGCATGTCACCGGTCAACCTGCGAGTGCGGGTCGGGGATGAAGTTCGCTGGATCAATCAACGCAGTACGCCAGTGAGAATTGAGTTCCTGGAAGGCGCGCTGGCGGATGTGGTTTGTCAGTCCGGGTTCTCCAGCCTTCTCAGACGGCAGCAGGAAACGGCCACGATCAGGCCGAATGAAAGCGCCAGCCTCTGTTTCGGAACGCCCGGCGAAATCAGATACAACGCACGCATGGATTCTCCGGTTGCAGGTGGTCAGACAATCGAGTCCGGCACGGTTCGTGTCAGCCGATAGATCTGTTCGCTGATGGAAGCATTCGCTTTGAGATCCCGACTGGATGCTCCTGGGTACCCGGCTGCACAGCATCCGTCCGTAAGGTAAGCGGCGCAACGCACCGACTGATCCGCTTCACTCTGTCATTGTTCAGTCTCTCTCCAGTGATCGGCTGACCGCCTGGAATCCTTCACGGACCCCGTCACTGACACAGGCTGATAAACAGCCGGGACTATCGACATGAACGAACATACACGTACCAACACAGATCATTCGAATATCGGGGCAAGCGTCAAAGTCAAGGATGGCATGACCAAGAGCGCGCACCAGGGTATTGACGCAGTTTCCGATGCCGCTCATCCAACGATCGATCGTGCTGCATCAGGTGCACACAGGGCTGTCGAGAGCGCTGACGATATGGTCAATCATGCTGCTGAAGCCATTGACAAGGCCGGTGTCAAGGGTGAGGAACTGGTCGCTGCAAGTACTACCTACATGCGTGACCATCCGCTCCTGACACTGAGTATCGCGGTCGGTGCTGGATATTTGCTCAGCCGCCTGCTTGCCTCCCGCTAGCCCGATCGGCTGGAATGATGAGCTACGAAAACGACAATCACCGGGTGATGGCAAGCAATGAAGAATCGCCATCGCCCGGGCCGGTTGGTGAAGGCCCAGGCCGCATGTTGCACGAAATTCGCGAGTTGGTTATTGATCACCTTGAGTTGGCCACGCTGGAGGCACAACTTTCGGCCAATACACTGTTGCGAATGGCCATTGTGTCCATTGTTACGTCCCTGGTACTTGTTAGCTCCTGGCTGGCGCTAATGGGCGCAGCCGCGCTTGCGCTCATGAGTGCCGGTTTATCACCGGAACTTGCAATGTTGATGGTTTGTGGATGCAATCTATTGATTGCGATTACTGGTTGGTTATGGATACGGCACAAAAGCCATAGGCTTGGATGGCCCGCCACCCTCCGCGCGATCAGGCGACCGCTCAATGAAGCAAAGATGCAAGGTGGCGTATGAGCAATCAACGACGTATTGCGGGCAGGCCTGCAAGGTCAAGTGAAAGGATAAAGAGCCTGGAAATCAGAATTGAACAGCGCAGAGACAGGCTTGTCAGCCTGGCTTGCGGAATTGCTCAGAACGCCAGGAGCCACTTGATTTCTCCCGTGACTCTGACTGCTGCAGGTTTTCTGGGGGTGGCATTGCATAGAAGTGACGGGATGACCGGCTTGCGGATCATCGCGCTGCTTGAGGAGGCCAATGCAGGGCTCCGGCAATTGCTTGTTGTAGCAGGCAAAACCAGGGATCCGCCTAACTAGCCGCCCGACAGTCAACGAGTAACACATAAGGTATCTTCATGAGTACAGTTCCAGAGCCCCGCCTGTTCGGTGCAGTCGAACGTCGCCTGTTCAGGGCGGTGGCGGTAGTGACGGCAATCGTCGTACTCCTTGGGCTCATCGCTGGTATCGTCTGGATTCTGGGTCAGACCCTTCTGTATTTCTACAGCCTGATCATGCCCTTGTGCGTGGCAGGCATCATGGCGTTGGTGTTGTACCCGGTAGTCGATTACCTGGAACGACATCTGCGCATGCCTCGCGTCCTGGCAAGCGGCACCATTGTAATGATGCTTATCGCGGTCATCGCTGGCGTCATATTCATGGTGGTTCCTACAGCGGTCCGCCAGATCGCGCAGTTCGCCGAATTCGCGCCCACCATGCTGACTGGGTGGGAGGAGTATCTCAGGAACCGCTTCCCCTCCCTGACCCGGATTCTCGTGAGCAGCGCAGAGGATGGGGAACTGCGGAAGATGATGCCCGGCATGGAGGGTGCGGGCAGAACAGCAAGATCCTATGCCGGTATTCTGGCCGGATTGAGTTTCGTGCCTCTGTTGTTGTTTTTTGCCTTGCTGTCTGGTGGCCGGCTGCGCGAGCAGACGACGAAGGCAATTACCGTATTCAGTGCCGGTACGCAACAAAAGATAATGTATTTCATTGACGTGTTTCTCGCTCAGGTAACCGGCTTCTTTCAAGGCCAGTTCGTGATCGCGGTGATCATGGCAATCATGTATGCCGCGGGCTTTACCTTGATCGGTCTCAAGGCCGGAATCGTCATTGGTCTCGTTCTGGGACTTCTGAATATCGTTCCCTATCTCGGCACGCTGATGGGTTTGCTGATCGTTCTGCCCCTTGCCTATTTGCAACCTTCCGGTAGCTTTCAGCTTCTTGGCCTGGCCTTGGTCGTTTTTACCGCCGTCCAGCTCATCGAAAGCTGGCTTCTCACTCCCAAGATCATGGCAGACCGTTCGGGTCTGCACCCGGCGCTGGTCATAATTTCAGTTTTCTTCTGGGGTACTGCCCTTGGCAGCATTACAGGAATGATTCTTGCTGTGCCACTGACCGCATTCCTGGTTGCAGTCTGGATTCAGGCCAAATCGGGGCTTGCTCGCAGCATGACAGCCGATAGGGCGTCGGGGCGAATTGCAACTCACGCCGGCGATGTGGAAACAACATTGGGAAACAATTGAGCAAGACGTCGGATCAGGCACTGGCGGCGCTGACAAGCTGGTCTGATAAACCCCAATTGAAACGATCATGAATGCCCAGCGATTCGCTGGATGGGTGTGTAAACGAACAGATATATTCCGGGGATACTGCGAGACTGTACCTGGCACAGTCACAGTCTGACTCCAATCCCGGATACCAGTGTGACTGTTTGTTTCCGAATGGAAGTACAGGAGAGCAAGATGAACAAACAGTATCGAACTACATTGATCGCTACAGCTGCTGCAGCCCTGATCAGTGCTCCGGCCTTGTCCGCCATCGATTCTTCCGGATCATCAGCGTTTCTGGATGACCCTCGCAACCTGGAATCTCATAGCACTGATTCCCAAAGTGGCGAGTCCCGGTCAATGACTGGTGCACAACGTGCAAGAGCCATCGACAACAAGCTGTATGAACATACACCGGATGAGCTGACCGGTTTCGAGGTTGTTGGAACAGACGGCAAGTCCATCGGCAAGATTGCAAAGATTGTGCTGGATCGGAATCGTGAAGATGCTCACGCGGTCATCGCCTCGGGTGGCATCATGGGTATGGGAACGCGTCAAACCCTTGTTCCGCTTGCCGAGTTGACTCTTGTTGGAGATGACAAGGTCCAGGCCAACCTGAACAAGGAATCGATTGCGGCCCGGCCCGAGTTCAAGGCCGAGAACTACGGGGTAATGGAGTCCGATCGGCGCATCAGTGATTTTTCGGCGTTCGAGCCAACCGCGGCTTCTGAACAGCATGCAGCTGCCCGTGCTGGCTCCGATATGGAACGTTCTGCTCGGGAAGTTGCACGGACTACTGAGCAAACTGCCGAGGAACGTCCGTCTCGACTGAGAAGTCAATCAGAAACAGCCATTGTCTCACTGGAGCAGCACACGCCCGGCAAAATGAAAGGTATGGAAGTCGTCGGCAAGAATTGCCAGAGCCTGGGCAGCGTGAAGTCCATTGTCTCGAGTCGGGACCGTGACGAGTTGCATGCAGTGATTACTTCCGGAGGCTTTCTGGGTCTTGGCTCTCGTGAAATTCTCGTCCCACTGAACGAACTCGAAGTTCTGACGGACTCTCAATTGCAGGCCGATTTCAATCAGGATGCCGTTGAATCCCGTCCGGAATTCGAGGCAGATCGTTTTCGTGAGCTGGACTCCGATCGCCCGATCAGCGAGCAACGGGTTTCTGGCCGCTGAAATTCAAGAATGACCCGGCTGCCATTACCTGGTAGTACGGTCAACACACTTGACTCGCCTGGCTAGGCCATGAGGGTTGGAGGAAATGCCTCCAACCCTCTTATCTCTGAATCCCCTGGTTCTTTTCCCTCATGCGGACGGTTGACCGTTCTGCTGTTGTTGTGTGCGCGAGCGAACAGAGAACACTTGCACGCCCGTCTATTTTGATTGCACCAAATTGAATTCGCTCTCCCTGCACGGTCTGATGGCGACGCCAGGGGGCGGCACAGAACACTTTGCCGAGACTCACGTATGCAATCAATATCGCAAGGGAACCAAATGACCAAGTTCACACATGGCTCGTTTCTGACAGCCTGCTTCTGGATATTCTGCAGTCTGGCCCTGTTCACTCTGGCATTGGCTGGAGCAGAAGCTGGATCCGAACGCGAGAGCGGGGAGTGGCTGTTGGTCAACGATGACTTCAACGAAACCCGCCATGAAGGTGCGTTCGTGCAGGCCGGATTGAACTTTCATGTCATGGGTGGGCGGGAGACGCTCGAGGTTCGTACCTATGACCCCGACACTGATAGTTGGAGCACAGGTGCTGCTTCACCGATCCTGTTACATCATATGCAATCCGTGGAGCTGGACGGTCTGATCTATGTGATCGGTGCGATGACCGGCAATTTCCCGAGTGAGGACCCGGTTGAAAATGTATACATCTATGACCCCCTGGATGATTCGTGGATCGTTGGGCCGGAGTTGCCGCAAGAGCGTTTGCGCGGGAGCAGCGGGGCGGCGGTTCACAATGGTCTGATTTACTGGATCAGCGGCAACGAGAACGGTCACCTGGGACCTCATTCCACCCTGGTAGATGTCTACGATCCGGCAACGGCCGGTGTAACGGCCCTGGCTGATATTCCCCATGCACGGGACCACGTATTCGCCACTCTCCACGGCGATCAGATTTACGTGATCGGCGGTCGCCAGTCCGGCGATGGCGAGAATGTGACCCTGGGGCCGAATATTCCGGAAGTGGATGTTTACGATATTGCAGCCAATTCCTGGGCGACACTGCCGACCGAGTCTGACCTGGAGCCGCCGCGTTCGGCAGCGGCCACGGCACTGCTGGACGGTGAGATCGTGATCGCCGGTGGCGAAAGTGATGCCCAGTCGGGAGCCCATGCGGAAACCCAGGCTTTCGACCCGGTGACGGGACAATGGCGCAGCCTGGCCGATATGATCACCCCCCGTCACGCGACCCAGGCCATCGTGTCCAACGGTGGCTTCCATGTCGTGGGAGGCTCGCCCGTGCAAGGCGGCCCTGGAGGTTCCCAGCTTCCGCTCGAGGCGCTTTACCTGGACGGTCAGACCAGCCCGACTGGCGAGGCACTCAGCGCCGGCAGCGTGGATGCGCCGGCCAACGTACAATTTGACTCAACCATCGAAAACGTGCCCTTGAGCCACGTCGGCGGGAACCAGGCGGTTGTCATCACGAGCGTTGAGGTCATTGGCAGTGCGGCATTCACGCTGGTCGAGCTGTTCCCCGGGCCGATCGTGATTGCACCTGGCGCCAGTACCGAAGTTGCCATCGAATTCGATCCATCCAGTACCGGTCCGAGTGAGGCGAATCTCGTAATCACCGACGGCAAGGGTGACGTCACCACGGTATTGCTGGATGCCAATGGGAACGGATCCGAACCGACCGAGGTGTTGTTTCGCATCAATGCCGGCGGCGACCAGGTTGCCGCCAACGATGGCGGTCCGGACTGGAGCACGGATACCCTCGGTTCACCCTCGCCTTATCTCGTGGCCGGCGGTGAGGAAACCGGCAGTTTTCCGGTTCAGGGTGTCGAGGCCAGCGTGCCTGCATCCACGCCGACCGAGATTTTCGAGACCGAGCGCTGGGATCCGCCGGAAAAGCCCGAGATGTTGTGGCAGTTCCCGGTGGCGGAGGGTACACCGGTGGAAATTCGCTTGTACCTGATGAACGGCTGGGGTGGCACGTCCGAGCCGGGTGAGCGGATTTTCGACATCAGCATCGACGGCGAAACCGTGTTCAGCGGCATCGACCTGTCAGCCCAGGCTGGTCACCAGATTGCCACAGTGCGCAGTTTCCAGACGGTTTCAGACGGTGTTCTCGACATCGAGTTCATCCACGATATTGAAAACCCGTTGATCAACGGCATCGAAATCGTCTCCATCGGCGAGCAGCCAGATGTTCTTTCGGCCACACCGTCGAGTCTGAATTTCGGTAACGTCGACATCGGCACTGCCGAGTCGCAGTCGGTCACTCTGCGCAACCTTGGCGGCGACGATGATCCGACAATCACCATCAGCGATATCAGCATCGACAATGCGTTGTTCAGCACTGACCTTTCTGCGGGATTGGCCCTTGAGCCCGGCGATCAACTGACGGCTCAGGTCACCTTCAGCCCCGTCAGCGTTGGTTCGGAGAATGGCTCGCTTTCCATAAATCACACCGGTGCCAACAGCCCGGTTACGGTCTCGCTGGCTGGAACGGGTTTCAACCCGGATGCCACAACGATCTCCTTCAGCTCCCAGACCATTACCAGTCTCACCAACCCGACCCAGATGGAGTTTGGTCCCGACGGACGCCTGTATGTCAGCGAACAGAAAGGCCTGATCTATGCCTTCGATATCGAGCGTGATGACGACTCGGGAGACTATTCGGTGCTCGATGTCGAGGTCATTGGCGAGATCCAGACCATCCCCAACCACAACGACGATGGTTCACCGTTCTCCTCAACACAGAGAAACGTCACCGGCATGATCACTACGGGCACGGCGGATAATCCGGTGCTGTATGTGACCAGCAGCGATCCGCGCATCGATGACGCTGATGCAGATACCAATTCCGGCATCCTGTCGCGACTGACCTGGACCGGATCCGAATGGCAGAAAGTCGATCTGGTCCGAAGTCTGCCGCGTTCCGAACACGACCATCTGCCCAACGGCATGGCGCTGGATGCCGATGCCGGAGTGCTCTACATTGCCATGGGCGGACACACCAACATGGGTGCTCCGTCGTTCAGTTTCGGCAATCTCCCTGAATATGCCTACTCGGCGGCGGTAATCTCGGTGGATCTCAATGCAATTGGTGAGACCACCTATGACATCCCGACCCTGAAGGGCGAGGTGTTCGGTGGTCAGTTTGGCGCCAATCAGGCCATTCTGGTGGAGAATGGACCCGTTCAGGTTCATGCGCCCGGATTCCGCAATGCCTATGACTTGCTTCTGGCCAGCACAGGCAAACTTTATACCTGGGACAACGGGCCCAACGCCGGTTGGGGCGGTCTGCCGATCAACGAAGGGCCTGCGGGTAACTGTACCAATGCAGTCAACGAATCCGGCAGTGCAAACCATCCGGACGGACTTCACTACATTGATGTGCCCGGATACTACGGTGGTCATCCCAACCCGACGCGCGCCAACCGGGACAACACCTTCGAGGGAGCATCCCCGATTCCCGAAGGCATGGGAAATCCGGTCGAGTGCAATTTCCTGGATCCGGGTGTCGACGACTCATCGCTTACCACAAATGAAGCTTCCACCAATGGTCTGGCGGAGTACACCGCCAGCAACTTTGGCGGTGCCATGACCGGGAATATCATTGCCACTTCGTGGAACGGAAATGTATTGCGGGTTATGTTGCATAGCTCCGGTGATGCAGTTGTTGGGCAGGAGAATCTGTTTACCAGCCTGAGCGGCCCGCTGGGTGTGACCGCCCAGGGTGATGAGGATCCGTTCCCGGGCACGATCTGGATTGGCCAGTACTTCAATGGCAGTATCTCGGTATTCGAGCCAAATGATTTCGTCGAATGTGACCCGGATAACCTGGATCCGGACGACACCAGCCCCAATGGCTACACTTATGGCGACTTGATCGACAACGGCCTGGATCCCTGCAACCCGGCCCAGGTTCCACCGGACTTTGATGCGGACTTCGTCTCCGACATCAATGACGAAGACATTGATGGCGACGGCATCCCGAATATCGACGACATCTTCGACTTCGACCCGGAAAACGGTCGGGGCAATTCCCTGCCGCACCGGATTTCCTGGAGCAGCGACGCGATCAGCGATCTGGGTGGCATGAGTGACTGGAACGCACCCGGTTTCACCGGTCACATGGTCCATCCAACCGAAGCCGTATCCATCTTCGATCAGTTCGACCCGAACAAACTGATCCCCGGCGGAGCTGCCGGCATCTTTACCGTTGAGGAAGTCACGGCCGGGGATGCCTGGAGTGACCTCAACGATCAGGAAAATGCCTTCCATTTCGGTGTCGACACCGCGTCCGATACCGGTGTATTCACCGTCCGCACGCGGGTTGTTTCACCGTTTGCCGGGTTCACGCCCGAGAACTTCCAGTCCATGGGGGTGTTCATTGGTAACGGTGACCAGGACAACTACATCAAGCTGGTTGCCAGTGCCAATGACGGGTTTGGCGGGCTCGAGTTTGCGCTCGAGGAGGCCGGCAGTTTCGATGGGCAGTCGATCAATGCGCCGATCCTGGGTGCCGATCATGTCGATCTGTACCTGGTCATTGATCCCGATCCAGTTGCCCTGACCGTTACGGCGAGCTACGTTGTCACCACCGACGGCGTGCGTGGAGAGCGTGAGGATGCCGGAGACCCGGTATCCATCCCCCAGGCCTGGCTGACCGACGTGACGAACGGCCTGGCCGTAGGCATTATTTCCACATCGGCGGGAGCGTCACCGTTTCCGGCAAGCTGGCGCTTCGTCGAGGTTTACGAAGGTGACGGCGAATTCTTTCCCGAGCCGGGCTCGGAAGGTATCCTGTCGGCCGACCCCGATTCGCTGGGCTTTGGTTCTGTGCCGGTCGATGGTGAGAGCAGTCTGGTTCTTGACCTGATCAACGAGGGCGACGTGGGCGATGCCGACATCACCGTCACCAGCGCAAGCGTGGACGGTGCAGATGTTTTCGCGACGGACTTCGAATCCGAACTGGTGATTCCGGCCGGCGATCAGGCGCCGCTTTCCGTAACCTTCGAACCGGATTCAACAGGCAGTTTCCAGGCCGAAATCATTATTGCTCATGACGGGCAGAACAGCCCGCTGGTGGTTCTTCTGACTGGCGAGGGGAGTGCCAACGGGGCCACGGTCACGCTCGGCGACCTTGAGCAAACCTACGACGGCGAGCCCAAGCCGGTGACGGTAACCACGGATCCACCGGACCTGGTGGTGGTGGTGACCTACGACGGGGGTGAGATGCCACCAACCGATGCCGGCGATTACGCGGTGATCGCCACAGTCGATGATCCCGACTGGTCTGGCTCGGCTTCCGGTACGTTGATTATTTCCCCGGCACCGCAGTCGATCGACTTCGCCGACATCGACGATCGCTCTGTCGACGATCCACTTGAGTTTGCGCTCGTCGCCACGGCCGACTCCGGCCTGCCGGTGACCTACGAGGTGCTTTCGGGCCCCGCCTCTGTGGACGGTGAGATCCTGGAACTGAACGGTGAGATCGGGACGGTGACCATCGAGGCCACCCAGGCCGGCGACGACAACTGGCTGGTGGCCGATCCGGTGCAACAATCCTTCGAGGTCATCGCTGGTGTTGCAGCCAGTATTGCCATCAATGATGGTGATGGCCAGGTAGGTGCAGTCGGTGAGCCGCTACCGGTCTCGCCTTCGGTCACAGTCAGTGATCAGCTTGGCAACCCTGTCTCCGGGATTGAGGTAGTCTTCGAAGTGCTGTCTGGCGGTGGCACATCTACCGGCAACACGCCCGTCACCGATTCGGAAGGCATCGCCCAGGTGGGAAGCTGGACCCTTGGTGACGAATCCGTTGATCAGGAGTTGATGGCCGAGGTGCCGGGGCTGGACGGCAGCCCGGTAATCTTCACCGCCCAGCTCGGCAACTCCGCCGATCTGGCCATCTCCATTGAGCTTGAATTCATCGCCACCGATAACCGTGGCCATTACAAGGTGGATGTGCTCAACCTCGGGCCGACCGATGTGGAAGGAGCTTTGGTCGGTTCGATGATGGGAGAGGGTACGAGTGAAATCGAATGGACCTGCATTTCCGAGACCGGGGCGAGTTGTGAACCGTCCGGCAGTGGCGACCTTGCCGAATTGGTCGACTTGCAATCGGGTACTTCGGTTACATACCTGATCGAAGCGACTCTCGATCAGGCTGCTCTTGAGGAAGGAATTACCAGCTCCGTACTGGTCGAGCCACCGGAAGACATCAACGATCCGGATCCGGACAACAACTTCGACGAGGTCGTCACCCGCGCAGGGATATTCTCGGACCGGTTCGAGTCCCTGCCGGACAGGTCCAGGATCGACTGATCATCGAAGTCTCGTTTATTTGACCAGGGCGGCCTGCGGGCCGCCCTTGGTTTTTTCGACAAGGCAATGGGTGTCGACGGCGGATCTGCAGTGTTCGCTATCGCACAGTCCACTTGTCCGATTGCAGACGATCATGGCGTTACATTTATGAACCTCAGCGATCATCATCGATTCGGCACCGAGCTGGACGCGTTAGCCCAGTGCCGATCTATGGATCGGTCCGCCTGCAGACCATGACAGCCTCGGGGGCGAGCACCGGCATACTGGTGCACTACCTGCGCTACCTGGGCGGCAATGTTCTGGTCATTGCCGCCGGTTTTGTCTCCTTCCCGGTCATGACCCGCCTGCTCGACATTGAGCAGTTCGGCCTTCTGGGCTACTACGAAGCCTGGTTGCTCGTCGTCGCCGGGCTGCTCAAGCTGGGCACCCAACACGCCATCCTGCGTTTCTATCCCCACGGCGAAGGCGAGAGCGCGCTGCGGCGGTTCCGTACCGATTATCTGCTGGTACCGCTGGCTGCCTCGCTGCTCTTGTGGGGCATCTGTGTCGCCCTCGTGCTGCGCTTTCTGGCAGTCCTGCCGAGCGAGGAACAGCCGATCCTCTGGGTGCTCATGATTACCGTACCGTTGCTGATCTGGTGCAGTTTCGTCGAGGCGGTGATGTATGCGCTGGAGCGCTCCGACATCTCCATCTGGCTGAAGGCCTCGTGGCGCTGGAGCGAACTGGTGCTGGTATTGATCACCATTGTCTTTATCGAACGCAGTGCCCTGGGCGTGTTCAGTGCGCGCCTGGCCATTCTGCTGGTCGTTGCCCTGTTCCTTTCGATCTGGTTCCTGCGCTGGTGTCGCGGCCGCATCAGCATGCCCACGGTTCCCCGTGTCACGGCCGGTCTGGCATTCGGGTTGCCCATGATGTTCACCGAGTTGACCTCGGTGCTTTTCGGGTTTGCCGACCGCATCCTGTTGCGCACGCTGACTGGCAGTTTCACCGATGTCGGGATCTACACCATCGGCTACGGTCTGGCCATGGCGGTTGCCGCTCTCATGGGTCAGACGCTCAACGAGGCCTTCACTCCCACCGCCATGCGCCTTTACAAACTCCATGGAGACTCGGCGGTGGTGGCCCTCAAGCGTGACATGCTCAACTTGTGGGTATTGGCCGTCGGCGTGACCGGTGCCTTGCTGTTGTGTGTGGGTCAGGATTTGCTGGTGGTTCTGGCCGGCCAGGACAAGGCTGCCTCGGGGCCGGTGTTCGTGGCGGTGGCCATGACCATGGTCTGGTACTCGTTGTTTTCGGTCGCCCAGTACGGTCTGCTGCTGGAACGCAAATCCATGCGCTACTTTCTGCTGGCGCTGGCCGCCACGGTGGTGAACCTGGTGCTCAATGTTCCGTTGATCATGACTTTCGGTGTGGCCGGCGCGGTGGCGGCCACCGTTGTCAGCTATGCATTTCTGGCCATCATACAGTTATGGGCCTGTCCATCGGGACTGCGCTATGTACCGCCGTTGACCCGGTTGCTTCCGGCCGCGGCTTTTGCCCCGCTGATGCTCGGCTTCCTGAATCTGGTGGACTATTTTGGCGCGCAAGGTGCCTGGGCGCGCCTGCTGGTCGGTTCGGCCACCGTCATCGTGCCGGCATTGCTGGTGGCCGGTATGGACCCGGGTTTGCGCAACGGCCTGCAGCGCATTCGCAGTGAGCGCTCGGGCAGGGTGGCTCCATGATCTGGTACTCGCCACTGGCACCGCTGCTGCTTGGTGTGGCGTTGATGGGTATCGCTGCCTTGATGTCCCGGCCACGCCTGGCGCTGATCGGCCTTTTGCTGCTTCTGCCGGCCTACGCTTTGATGACGCCGCTGGGTGCGAACCTGCTGGTGCTGGTCATCGAGCATCGCGTCAAGGCGGTCGAAACGACTCCTGTGTGCGATCAGGTCCAGGCTGTGGTGCTGTTGTCCGGCGGGCTTCGTCGTCCGGCTGAAACCGGCGTCGACTTCGGGGCGTTGACACCGGAAACACTGGATCGGGTTTTTGCCTGGCAAGGGCTTGATTCGCAGGATGCCAACGAGAAGCTGCCGCTGATCATTGCCGGGGGCGGGCCATTTCGCATTCCGGAAGCCGAGGTGATTGTTGAGTTGATGCAACGTCTCGGTCTGCAGGAGCGGTCACTGACGCTCGAGATCGCCTCGACCAGTACCCTGGAGAGCGCCCTGGCGGTTCGTGAATTGCTGCCGGAGTTGGACAACCGCATCGCGCTGGCATCGAGCGCCCTGCATCTGCCGCGCGCCATGCTTGCGTTCGAGCAAGTCGGATTCGAAGTCTGCCCCCGGCCGCTCAATCGCCACTACTTGGCGGTCAGCGGATGGACAATACTGTTGCCGCATTCCTCTTCGCTGGCCAAGAGCGAAACCGCGATTCACGAGATCATTGGTGAAATTCACTATCGCATCAAGGCGCGAGAAGTGAACGACTCGGAACCGGTATGGTACGGAGCAGGACAAGACCTGCGGCCTGCTTCAGCTCCCGGTACCGGCGACTGACGATGTCGGATGATCTTGAGTATGGCGACCATGCGGTCATGAACTGTGGTAATGTCGCACTCGGGGAGAAGTATTTTTCTGATCCGGGCTTTTCCGGGTGGAGTTGGCGGGAGAAAGTTGATGCGTAATGTGGCGGAGGAAGCGGAACATCCATCCGACAATGATTTGCTGGCAGGCTTGCCGAAGGCAACGCAGGCGCGGATCTTTCCGTTGCTCAAGAAGGTGAATGTCGATCTGGGCACGGTCATCTACGAGGCCGGCCAGACGGTCACCCAGGTCTATTTCCCGACAGACTGCATCATTTCATTGCTTTACGTCATGCTCGACGGTGATTCGGCCGAAATCTCCGTGGTCGGCCGTGAAGGGATGGTCGGAATCGCCGTTTTCATGGGCGGGGCGAGTACACCGAGCCGTGCGGTGGTCCAGAGTGCCGGCACCGCTTATCGCCTTTCTGCGCGCGACCTGACCCACGAGTTCAGAAATGACTCTGACGTTCGCATGCAGATGTTGCGCTATACACAGTGCCTGATCACCCAGATGGCACAGACCGCCGTATGCAATCGGCATCACACCATCGACCAGCAATTGTGCCGCTGGCTGCTGCTGTCCCTGGATCGTTTGCACGGCAATCATCTGACCATGACCCAGGAGTTGATCGCCAACATGCTGGGGGTCCGGCGCGAGGGCGTGACCGACGCGGCCGGCAAGCTGCAGAAGCAGGGAGTGATCGAATATCGTCGTGGCCGCATCACGGTACTGGATCGTGCCGCCCTCGAAAAGCTGACCTGCGAGTGTTATGGCGTGGTCAAGAATGAGACCGACAGACTGATGGCCCGGTCGATGAGGAAGCAGGAAAACCGTTGATACCATTGCATCGCGCTTTCGCCTAGTCCGCTTCAGAACTTACCGGGCAGGTTGTTGCAGTCGTGATTTCACCGTTTGTTTAGTGAGATAGCGCACAGACTGTCTCTCTTTATCCGCCCATGCTGGCTCTCATTACAGTGCCACGAGCTGTCCGTTCCGGCAGCACGCCATGGGAGCCGACATTGCCGAAGCGATCCCCAGAGCCTGCAAGCAACCGACTGATTGATTGTTTGCCGGAGTTGCAGCGTCAAGAGTTTCTTTCAGAATGCAGGCCGGCAGAGTTGCAGTTTGGCCAGCCACTGGGTCTTCCCGGTGATCCGATCAAGAAGGTCTATTTTCCGCTTACTGCTTTCATTTCACGAGTGACACCGATTGACCGGCATCCGCCACTGGAAGTCGGCTTGATTGGCAACGAAGGCATGCTCGGCGAAACACTCTGGCTGGGGCAGGATCGGCATCCGACGCAGGTGCTTGTCCAGGGTTCGGGTACGGCCCTGGAGATGAGCACAGCCCAGTTTCTCCGTCAACTCAAGGCAAATCCTTCCTTGGCGCCGATTGTCTCCCGTTACCTGTTCGTATTGATCGAGCACCTGGCCCAGAACGCGGCCTGTCATGCTTTCCATGAACTCAGGGAGCGCCTGGTGCGATGGCTGCTGATGACACATGACCGAGCGCCCGGCGATCACCTCGAACTGACTCACCAGTTTCTGTCGGACATGCTGGGTGTGCGCCGCAGTGCAGTGACGATTGCCGCCAGCGATCTGCAGTACCGCGGGCTGATCCGTTATGCCCGTGGGCATATACAGATCCTGTCCAGAGCCGGGTTGGAAGAAATTACCTGCGAGTGTTATGCGGCTTCGGTGCAGGCGTATGAGCGTCAGTTTTCGGATGCTCCGGTTCCGCTGTGTGGTCATGCGGGGAATTCAACGGATTCTCGGCCGGCGGCTGTTTGAAGGTTGGGTTTTGTGCCTGCCGGCGGTTGATTTGCAATCAATCGCCGTCAGACAAAAGAATCTCATTCATCACGCAAGGACTTTTCCAGTTCCTTCGCTCGGGTGATATCGACCAGGGTAATCACCACCCCGTCAATTACATCATCCAGGCGTCGGTAGGGCATGATTCGAATCTCGAACCAGTGCTGGTCCGAGGACTGGACCTGCTTCTCCGTGGGCTTGAGTTTGCGCAGGGTTTCCCTGGCATCGTGCTGCAGGTCCGGGTACTCGAGCTTGGTGGTCAGGTCGCTCAGGGGTCGGCCGATGTCGCTTTCGCGCAGGCTGATGATGCCGGCGGCACGGTCGGTGAATCGGCGTACGTTCAACTCCTTGTCCAGGAAGAGAATCGCGATTTCAACGCTGTTGAGTACATTCTGCATGTCGCTCTGGGCCAGCATGAGGTCGTCCAGTTTGCTCTGGAGCTCGCTGTTGATGGTCTGCAGTTCCTCGTTCATCGACTGCATTTCTTCTTTCGATGTGGTCAGTTCTTCGTTGGTCGATTGCAGTTCTTCGTTGGTCGATTGCAGTTCCTCGTGTGCGGCCTGGGCTTCCTCGCGGTGAGTCCGGGATTCCTCGCGCAGGGCCTGAATCTCGTCCTGGTAGTGTTTCTGCCCCAACTCACTTGCCCGCGATCTTTTGCCCTTCTTCGATCCGGAGTCGGTGACGGGATCTGCCACATCCCGAAAGACCACGATGGTCAGGCCGCGAAGATTGACCGGTTCCTGCAGGGCCTGGACAGTCACATCCACTCTTTGCACGCTGCCATTGGTTCTGACTTCAATACCATGCAGGTTGATCGGGGCGGTTTCGGTGGCCGCCTGTTTGATTGCCTGTGCCAGGGGGCGCCTCAGTCCATCGCGGGCCATGGCATGAATGTTCCAGTTGGTCTTGCCGGCGGCCGGCTCCAGATAATTGCCGGTACGGCCGCTGATGTAGACGATATCGGCATCACGATTCAGTACCACCGCGGCGGGTGCGTAGACCTGCAACAAGAGCCGGTCGGTGGCTGCCTGCAGGCTGTCGGTGGACTGGCAGGGGGGTGCGGGTGTTTTCACGTCGGTCTCCGTGGCGATTCCCGATATCGGAGGATAGGAATGGAGCAGGAAATCAGGTCTCCTGGCATAAGCATGGCCCTGGCGCCGGAACAGTCGCAGCTTGGGGTGGGCCGGCGTGAACAAGTGGCTGAGACGGCCGATACCTTCGGCAGTGCCCAGCAGCAGCAAGCCTTCGGGGCGCAGGCTGTAATGGAACAAGGGTAACAGTCTCTGCTGCAAATGTGGATCGAAGTAGATGAGCAAATTGCGGCAGGAAATCAGGTCGAGCTTGGTAAAGGGCGGATCCAGGATCACATCATGCTGGGCGAATAGCACCCGGTCACGGATTGATTTCTTGATCTCGTAGTAGGTGTCGTGCTTGCTGAAGAATCTGGCCAGGCGAGGTGCGGAAACACTGGATTCGATGGTCAGTGGGTACTGACCGCGACGTGCACTTGAAATGGCATCCGGGTTGAGATCCGAGGCGAATATCTGCAGCTTGAACCGGCGTGACTGTTTGCTCATGACTTCGGTGATTGCCATGGCCAGGGAGTAGGCTTCCTCTCCCGTCGAGCAGCCGACACACCAGACACGCAGGTCCGGTCCGGTTGACTTCTTGCCCAGAAGTTCCGGAAGGGCCACATCAACCAGGTGCTGCCAGACATCCGGGTCCCGGAAAAAGTCGGTTACGCCAATCAGGATTTCATTGAACAGCAAATCCACTTCTTGCGGATTGTGTTTCAAAAAGTCGGCATATTCGGCCAGTGAATTCAATCCGTGAATGACCAGGCGGCGCTCCATGCGGCGGCACAGGGTGCTGGCGCGGTACAAGGAAAAGTCATGCCGGGTTCGCTTCTTCAGCAGCCTGGTGATGGAGTGCAGGGCAGCGGACTCTGATTTCGATGGCCTGGACTCCGCGTCGGGCAGGGCCAGATCCTGAACTTGTTCAACATAGGCCAGAATTCGCGCGGGCAGGGCTTCGGGGGTGTCCTTGATGTCGACACAACCGGCGGCGATTGCACTTTTGGGCATTGAATCGAACTCGGCCGATTCCGGTGCTTGGGCCACCGTCAGGCCACCGACCGCCTTGATCGCCTGCAGGCCCAGGGTGCCGTCCGAGCCCATGCCGGACAAGACGACGCCAATGGCATTTTCCCCCCGGGCGCTGGCCAGGGAAGAAAACAGTACGTTGACGGGAAGTCG
>SKXY01000346.1 GCA_007128175.1 Wenzhouxiangella sp.
ATCCTTGAGCCTTGTACCTCGCGCCTTTGCGCGCTGTCAGAAGCCGCTCAGCACCCAGGCGGACGAGTGGTGCTGCAGGATGGTCCACTCCCCTTCAGCCTGGCCGAACACGAAGGTGAAGCGCGTGCGCGCCTTGATCTCGTCGGCCTCGGGCTTGTCCTGCCAGCGGAAAATGTAATGGCCGGCGGACAGGCAAAGGTCGCCGTGGAAGCGCAGGCGCAGGTTGCCGATGGAAGCCCCGATGCGGTGACGGTCCAGGAACTGCTGGAAATAGTCCAGCACCTCGACCGGTTCGTCACGTACATGGGTGGCCAGCGTGCCCCAGAACTGGGCGGTAGGATGGTAGAGCGCGGCGACCCCTTCGGCATCCTTCTGGCCAACCCGGGACACCCACTCATCGAGCAATTCGCGAACGGCGATTTCCTGTTTGTCCATGATTCCCTTACACTCAGCAGGTTCGTTTGATCATTGTATCGCCAAGGAGAGGGATTCATGACCGATATTCCGGTCATCGGGGCCAATGGCCTGAACATGCCGGCGCTGGGCTTCGGCACTTTCGAGCTTGACGAGGAGACGGTCGAGCGCATCCTGCCAAGGGCAATCGAGCTAGGCTATCGACATATCGATACCGCACAGATCTACCGCAATGAAGCCGCGGTCGGACGAGCTGTGGCCGAGTCGGGCCTTGATCGCTCCGAGTTTTTCCTGACCACCAAGGTCTGGGTCGATCGCTTCGAACCAGAGGACCTGGTCGCCTCGGTGCAGGGCAGCCTGGAGCGACTGGGCACTGATTACGTGGACCTGCTGTTGCTGCACTGGCCGCTGTTCGGCGGGCGCGGGATGAACCCCACGCTGGAGGCTCTGATGCGGGCCAGGCGCGAGGGAATGGCACGCAATATCGGCATCAGCAACTTCAACATCGCCCAGACCGAGCAGGCGGTGGCGTTCTGCGGGGAGGGCCAGCTGGCGACCAACCAGGTCGAGTATCACGTCTACCTCGGCCAGGATCGACTCAGGCGCGTACTGGCGAGCTACAACCTGTTGCTCACCGCTTACATGCCGCTGGCCAAGGCACGCACCGTCAACGACCCGGTGCTCTGGCAGATCGGCGAGCAGTACGGCAAGACGGCCGCCCAGGTGGCGCTGCGCTGGCTGGTCGAGCAGGACCGGGTTGCCGCCATCCCGGCGACATCCAACCCGCACCATGCTGCGGCCAATATCGATATCTTCGACTTCAGCCTCAGCGCAGCCGACCAGGAAAAAATCGCCGGACTGGAAAAGAAGCGGCGCATCTGCAAGCCGGAAGGCCTGTCACCGGCCTGGGACGACTAGCGAGCCACGCGGCCCGAAGCGATCCGGGCCTACTCGATGTAGATGCCGCTGGCATCCAGGCGATAGCGATAAGCCGGCTCGTCGTCGGCTGAATCACCGCCCTCGTCTTCCAGCCGTTCGAGCACACCGTGTGCCCGTGCCATGCTGCGCGCGTCCGACGGCATCTCGAAGGCATGATCGAGCGTCTGGATACGCAGCATGTGGCCGTCTTCCTCCAGCACCGCCCAGCAACCTCGATGAGTACAGACATCGGTGATCCGGCCGGACACCATCACCGGCTGGTCCAGCCAGGCTTCGGGGTCGGCCATGACCTCGGCAACCGATTGCGGCTCCATGGCCGCATCGCCCGTCTCTCCATACCAGGTACCGGCCCACGCCGTGGTGCACAGCCCGGCGGCCATCAGCGCGGTCAACCAGAATCTCATCGTCATGACCCGCCTCGCTTGTCCTTGCCGTCTTCACCGATGGCACCCATCATGCCCAGGAAGGGCTTGACGAAGTCCAGCGGCATGGGGAAGACGATGGTGGAGTTCTGCTCGCCGCCGATCTCGACCAGGGTCTGCATGTAGCGAAGCTGCAGCGCACCGGGCGCCTCGGCCAGCTTGTTGGCGGCCTCGACCAGCTTCTCGGAGGCCTGCTGTTCGCCGTCGGCGTGAATGACCTTGGCGCGCCGCTGACGTTCGGCCTCGGCCTGCTTGGCAATGGCCCGGATCATGGACTCGTCGAGGTCGACATGCTTGATCTCGACATTCGATACCTTGACGCCCCAGCCGTCGGTCTGGCGATCGAGAATCTTCTGGATGTCCTCGTTGAGCTTGTCGCGCTCGGCCAGCATTTCATCGAGCTCATGCTTGCCGAGTACCGAGCGCAGCGTGGTCTGGGCCAGCTGGCTGGTGGCATCCATGAAACGCTCGACGTTGATGATCGCCTTCTGCGGATCGATCACGCGGTAGTAGATCACCGCGTTGACCTTGACCGAGACGTTGTCCATGGAGATGACGTCCTGGGTCGGCACATCGAGCACGATGGTGCGCAAGTCCACGCGGACCATCTGCTGGATGAAGGGGATGACGATGATCAGCCCCGGACCCTTGACCTTGTAGAAGCGCCCGAGGGTGAAGATCACGCCGCGCTCGTACTCGCGCAGGATCTTGATGGTGTTGGCGATCAGCAACACCAGTACCACCACGATGGTGGTCATGAAATACAAAAAATCGATGTTCATGAGCTTGACTCTCCTTTGTCCCTGACGGGACGTACTTTCAGCGTCAGTCCGTCGACGGCCACGATCTCGACTCGGTCGTCGCGCCCGACCGGCTCGTCTGAGCTGGCCGTCCAGTCTTCACCTTCTATGTGCACCCGGCCATGACCGTCGGTGAAATCGGCGATCGATTCGGCTTCGCGGCCAACCAGCGATTCGGTGCCGCTGACTTTCGGATTCTGGTGTGATCGGGCCGCCAGGTAAATGACGGCGAAAAAAGCCAGCGCGGAAGCCAGCCCCATGGCCGCGATCAGCCCCGGATTGACCGCCATGCCGGGAACGTCGGTATCCATCAGGATAATCGACCCGAATACCACGGCGGCCACCCCGCCGATACCGAGGATACCGAACGACGGCACGAACAACTCGACCGCAATCAAGGCAAACCCGAGCAGCATCAAGGCCAGCCCGGCGTAATTGACCGGGAGGATCTGGAACGCATAGAGCGCAAGCAACAGGCAGATGCCGCCGATCACGCCGGGCACCAGCGCGCCGGGATTGTAGCCTTCCAGGATCAGGCCGTAGATACCGATCATCAGCAGGATATAGGCCAGTGTCGGGTTGGTGATGATGCTCAGGAATTCACTGCGCCAGTCGGGCTCGAGCTCGATGACGCTGGCACCCTCGGTGTTGAGGGTGACGGTACGCACCGACAGCCGGATTTCACGCCCGTGCACAGCTTCGAGCAGCCCGGGGATATCCTCGGCCACGTGATCGATGACATTGATCTCAAGCGCCTGGCTGGAAGTCAGGCTGACTGCCTCGCGCACCGCTTTCTCGGCCCAGTCGGCGTTGCGACCGTGACGCTCGGCCAGACCGCGGATATAGGCCACGGCATCTTCCATGACCTTGCGTTCAGTCGCCGTGCCAGCCGGTGCGGGACGTTCTTCGGCCTCGTCCACGGGCTCATCGCCTGATTCTTCGGCCTCACCGTTGTCAGTCGCTTCCTCGCCGTTGTCCTGGTCACGATCGTCGAGTGCGTCGCGGGCACGCTCGGCCGGCGTTCGCGGACGCTCGGCATCCTCGCCGCCGCCACCGCCGATCTGCACCGGTGTGGCCGCGCCGAGATTGGTCGACGGCGCCATGGCGGCGATATGGCTGGCGTAAAGCATGTAGGTGCCAGCGCTCGCCGCTCGCGCACCAGGCGGACCGACCCAGGTCGCCACGGGCACGTCGGCGTTGAGAATCTTCTTGATCATGTCGCGCATCGAGGCATCGAGACCGCCGGGGGTGTCCATGCGCAGCACCACGAGCTCGGCGCGCTCGTTCTCGGCCTGCTCGATCCCGCGGATGATGTAGTCGCGGGTGGCCGGACCGATGGCCCCGTCGATGTCGAGCACATACACCGCGCCCTGACCATTGTCGGTCGAGGCAGTGGCCAGCAAGGCCAGGCCGCTGGCCAGCAGAACGGCCGTCAACACACGCCTCAAACCCACTCTCACCGGCGACATTCCGTCTCTCATGAAATCACCCCGTGTCGGAAAATGTTTGCAGGCACCGGTTGCGCTCCGTGCAGCCATTCAGTCAATGTCGGATCCCGCGCGCAGAACAACGGCGACCCCAGGAAAGAGCGTACCACTTTGCACCGCTACGGGTTGTCATCGTTGCCCGTCCGGGAGCACAGGGCCGATCCGACATTCAATATGCGCCGGCCACGGTTGATTCAACCGGCGATGCCCCCAACCAAGAGACTGATCCCAATTGAACAGAGGACACCACCCTCATGAGCAGCATGCCCGATCAGGAACAGTTTCAGTTCGACAAGTCCTCGCTGGTACGCGAGGAAGTCTTCACCGATCTGCGTGCAGGACAGATCCGGCGACTGACGCCGGTTGACGCCAATGGTCACGACGATACCGACAAGCCCGTGCGCTACGTCGGCCAGACCCAGGTCATGACCAATGCCGGCGCCCTGCCGCTGAGTTTCGAACTCGAGGCCGACAGTCTCGAGGCCGCCTGTGAGGCATTTGCCGAAGAAGCACGCAAGGCGCTGGAAGAGACCATGGAAGAACTCAAACGCATGCAGCGCGAAGCGCAGTCTTCCATCATGGTCCCCGGCCAGGATGGTGGCCAGGGCGGTCTGGGCGGCCCGGGCGGTGGCGGCATGCCCGGTGGTGGCTTCAAGCTCTGATCACGCGGTGACCCGCCGGGCGTTTTCAAGGGCCGACCGATTGCGCTAGACTAGCGGATCAGGCTCTGGATCGGGATTCCGGCCATGCTTCGATCATGTTTTCTCTGGCTCTGTCTCCCTGCCGCATTCATTTGCGGCAGCAGTTGGGCGCTGAATTTCGAAGACGTGTCCGCTGAGGTTCAGTTCACGCCGGCCCACCTCGACTCGCTTCCGGCTGGCGGGATCGCCGTGGCCGATTTCAACGGCAACGGCTACCCGGATATCTTCGTCACCGGCGGCGTCGGTTACATCAACCGGCTCTACTTCAATCGCGGCGACGGCACGTTCGTGCAGAGCCAGACCATCAATGACCAGGTCGCCGGCGAGAACTGCTCGGTGGCGGCAGCGGTCGATTTCGACAACGACGGCTGGCCCGATCTCTACGTCGGCTGCCGCACTTCCGACAACCTGCTGCTGAGAAACCTCTCCGGCCGCGGCTTCGAGAACGTCACGCCGGAAGCCCTCAATCATGCCGCCCCGGAACCCACCACCCGCACCGATGCGGTGGCCTGGGCCGACCTGACCGGCAACGGTTACCTCGACCTCTACATCGGGATATTCACCCCCGACGCGGACCTTGAAAACCCGGACAATCTAGACCGCATCATGCTCAACCATGGTGACGGGACCTGGACCAACGCCGCCGAGGCCCTGGATCCCGCGAAACTCAACCGCCAGGCCCTGGCCGTGGTGATGACCGATCTGACCGGCAATGGCCGTCCCGACATCTACGTGGTCAACGACAAGTTGGCCGGCAATGTGCTCTGGCGCAACGACGGCCCCGGCTGCGACGGCTGGTGCTTCAGCGACATCTCTCAGGAGACCGGCACCGGCATCCACGCCTACGGCATGGGCATCGCGGTCGCCGACGTCAATCGCAACGGTCTGTGGGACCTGTATTTTTCAAGCATCTTCGCCCAGCACTTGCTGCGCGGGGTCAGCGACGATCCGCTGCTGTTCGAGGAAGATCCCGATTCGGTGCTCAACCGCAACGCCGTTGGCTGGGGGACGATCTTTGCCGACTTCAACAATGACGGCTGGGAAGATGCCTTTCTCGCCGTCGGGCCGGAGGCCTTTACGCCCACCACCCTGGTCGATCGTCTGTTCAAGAACCAGGGGGACGGCACATTTGTCGACGTGACCTTCGGCAGCGGTCTGTACAAGCAAATCCCCACCCAGGGCGCGGCCTACATCGATTTCGAACGCAATGGTCGGCTCGACCTGATTCTGCATCACTGGAACCAGGCACCGGGCTACCGTCTCTACGAAAACACCACCGGAAACGTCGGCAACTGGATCGCATTCGAGCTGGAAGGCGGCGGCCCCGTCAACCGGGATGCCATCGGCACCCGCATTACCATCCAGATCCCCGGTGAAGATGCCCAGCGCCGCGAGCTGCGAGCCGGTGAGTCACGCGGGGCCAGCCATGACCGCATCCTGCACTTCGGACTGGGGCCGCACCGCTACGCCGATGTCACCGTGCACTGGCCCGACGGCACCGTGGAGGCACTGGGTCGTTTCGGGGCCTGCCGGTACCACGAACTCATCTACACGGCGCACGTGCCCGAGATCGATCCGACCGACGTCATGATCCCCGGACACACTCGCAGCCATTGCGATTGAAGCGTTGGCACTGCCCTCGATGCGCAGCCGGGGCTGACCGCTTGGGGGCTGGCCAAGGCAATTCACCGCCAGTATCATCGGGCCGGGCCACCTGCCGGCTCCCTCCGTTTACCGCCTCGAATACCGAACCATGAAAAGAACTGATACATCCATGAAACTCCGGCTCGGCCTTCTGATCGGCAGCTTCTGTCTGGCCGGTGCCGTGGCAGCCGAACCGATGACGATGCCGTCAAGCAGCGATCGGGCGTTGGGCAAGCGCCCCGCGGTCAGCCCCGAGACGCACTCGGTCGCACGGCTGTGGAATGAAGCACTGCTCGAAGCCATTCGCATCGATGTGCCGAGAGTGTCGGTCCACGCCCGCAACCTGTTTCATACCTCGGCAGCGATGTACGACGCATGGGCCGCCTACAGCGAAGAGGACCTTGCAGTGCTTCACCATGAGGCCGGCACGGCGCCCGCCGACATGAGCCTGCAGGAAGCCCGTGAAAAGGCGCTGAGCTTCGCCGCCTACCGCCTGCTGAGTCATCGATTCGAAATCTCGCCCGGTAGCGAGGCTTCGCAGCAGGCCTTCGATGACCTGATGCTGACACTCGGCTACGACACAGGTGATACCGGCACCGACGGCAATCGGCCGGCCGCCGTCGGCAACCGGGTGGCTAATGCCATTATCGAACACGGCCTCGACGATGGCTCGAACGAATCGGCAACATACGTTGACCCCGGCGGCTACAACCCCGTCAACGCGCCCATGCTCGTCGCTTTGCCTGGCACCAGTGGCGCACAAAACCTCAACGCCTGGCAGCCGCTCATTCCGCCACAGGGCACGGGAGCACAAGCATTCCTCACACCGCACTGGGGCAATGTCGTGCCCTTTTTCCTGGAACACGACGGGGATGATGCCTTCGTGCCCCCGGTCGATCCCGGTCCTCCGCCGTTGCTGGGGGGAGAGGATGACCAGTGGCTGAAGGAAAACATTATCGGGATCATCGACTACAGCAGTCGCCTGGATCCGGCCAACAGCGAGCCGATCGACATTTCTCCCGGCGCCACGGGCAACAACGATCTGGGGACTCAGAACGGAACCGGTCATCCCCTCAATCCGGTCACCGGTCAACCCTACGCCGAGCAAGTCGTCAGCGAGGGCGACTGGGGCCGGGTGCTGGCCGAATTCTGGGAAGACGGTCCGGCCTCCTCGACGCCTCCCGGGCACTGGACCGAGGTAGCCAATGCCGTCTCCGACCAGCTCGAAGAAAAGCGCCTGATGGGCACCGGACCGGTCATCGACGATCTCGAGTGGGACATCAAGCTCTACCTGGCGCTGCACGGCGCGCTTCACGACAGCGCGATTGCCGCGTGGCGGGTAAAGGCCGACTACAACAGCTCACGCCCCATCACCCTGGTGCGCGGCATGGCCGAACTGGGACAATCCGGCGACCCCGACCTTCCCGGGTATCACGAGCAGGGCCTGCCACTGGAACCGGGCCTGATCGAGGTCATCACCGAGGAGTCATCCGCACCGGGTGAACGCCACGCCCACCTCGCCGACCATGTCGGAGAAGTGGCCTTGCTTGCCTGGCGCGGTCATCCGGACGACCCCGAGTCGGACTACGCCGGTGTCGGCTGGATTCGTGCACTGGAATGGATGCCTTACCAGGCGATCAACTTCATCACCCCGCCCTTTGCCGGTTATGTTTCCGCCCACTCCGTTTTCAGCCGTTCCGCTGCCGAGGTCCTGGCCGAAATCACCGGCAGCGAATTCTTCCCCGGAGGACTGGCGGAATACCCCATCACCCCGGACGGCGATCAGCGTCTGCGCTTTGAATCCGGACCGAGCGAACCGATCACGCTGCAGTGGGCAACCTATTTCGATGCTTCCGACGAATCAGGACTTTCCCGCGTCTACGGCGGCATTCACCCCGCTTTCGACGATTTTCCCGGACGCATCATGGGCCACACCATCGGCACCGGGGCCCTGACTGCGGCAATGGCCTATTTCGCACCCATCGAAGACGGTACGCCGCCGACCGACGCCGATCCCCTGCCCGTTCCAGTCAACGCGGGGTGGGCTCTGCTGATTTTCGTTCTGGCACTGTTCCTGGCCGCAGGGCACAGGCTACGCCGGACATGAAGTAGCAAGCTGGTCGCTCGCCGACAGGCGCCGGCCGATCTTCGATCCGGCCCGCATCTGGCGGCACGCACCATAAAGAGGGTCTCGCAATGCAAAGGGCCGCCCGGTGGGCGGCCCTTTGCCTGCTGCCGATGGTGATCGGCAATCGATGTGCCTCAGTCGAGCACCTCGAAGCGATCGTGGAAAAGACCTTCCGGCATCTGGACGCCTTCACCGGCGAGATCCACGAATGCATTCTGACCATCGGCACTGCCAATCGACAGCGTGGCGGCCGCAGCGCCCGTCGCCGCAGGTGCGAACATCACGGCAATGCTGCAGCTTTCCCCGGGCTCGACCACACCGTGCGGCGCACAGTCGCCTCCGCCAATCGAGAACCCGGCGTCGCCGGCCACCGAAAGGCTACCCAGCATCAAGCCGATGGCGCCGGGCCCGGCCACGTTGCTGACAGTGATGACCTCCACTGCGGAGGTGCCGACTCCGACCTGCCCGAAGTCATGCTCGGTCATGTCAACCGCCATTTCTGCCGGGGCCTGGTCCACCACGTTCATTGTCACAGGCACCTCGACGAGTGGATTGACCGGATCGTTGCTGCCGATACAGAGCAGGGCCTCGTACACGCCCTCGGCCAGGCCGTCGGCATCGAGCGTGACCGTCACCGCCGAGAGCGTCCCGGCAGCGGTGGTGCCGCTGTCGGCAGCGACACTCAGCCAGCCGATCGCTTCCGGTGCATCGCAGCCTTCCGGCTCGGTGAGCAACACCGGCCGGACCATCAGCGCACGGTAGTCGGGGAAACCACTCTGGATCGGCTCCCAGACATTGTCGTTGTTATTCCACCAGTGCCCGCCGGCAAAACCGATGGGCCGGTCTGTCGACTGATCGCCAGCCACGAAGTAGTTCGGGTCAACCGGATTGAAACTCACCCCGACGTAGATGCTGCCGGAGGTCACTTCGATGTCGAGTGACGACAGGTCGATGCTGGTCCAGACTGGCGGATGATCCGGCGGCACCGGCGGCGAGAGCTGGTCCACGTTCACCGTGGCCGAGAGTCGGTCAATCTCCGAGCCCGGCGCGCCGCCGGCCCCGCTGTCGTCATAGACCACGATATCGATATCGAAACTCGTCGATCCGCTGATGGTCAGGAAGGCAACGCACACCCCGGTGAGGTAGGCCGGGTACTCCTCCGGCGTGTAGCGATCGACGAAACGAACCTCCGAGACCGTTGCCGGGTTGCCCGAATAGCCGTTTTCGACCGTTCCGTCATCCTGGATGACTATGCCCGGCTCGCTTTCGCAGTCCACCACCATCAGTCCATGGTCGGACCGGGCGAGCGACTGCCCCGGCAGCGCTGCGCCAAGCCAACCGGCCAGATCAGCCGCGGACTGCGAGCCGCCGGTCGAGGCACTCGCAGTGAACGGCGGCAGAACACGATGGCCTGCCGGCACCTGGGCGGTTTCCAGCGTCCAGGCCAGATCAGCACCGCCCTCGACGTTGCCGATCTCGAGCGGAAGCATGTTGACCCCGTCCAGCACCACGGTGGCGTTCAGGCTATCCGGCGCCACCGTCGCGCAGGCCGCGTCCAGCGTGAGGTCGAAATCGACAACAACCTGTCCGCCACCAACCAGGCCCACCTCTCCGGTGACTTCCGAAAGGTGTCCCGCTGCGCTGGCCTCGATGCTCAAGGGAGCGTCATCGACGTTCAACCAGACCTGGTACATGCCGTTGGCGTCGGTCGTCAAGGTATGGCTCCCGCTCTGGCCAGTGACCTCCACAGTCGCTCCGGCCAAAGGCGCAGGGTCATCCCCGCAATACCCCAGGCCAACGACCTGGCCGGTGAGCTGGCTCTGGTTTTCGCCGGCTTCGACTGACAGCGTCACGGGGGCCGACAGAGAACCGTAGGGCGTGTCGTTCTCCACCACGATCAGTGCGAAATACTGCCCCGGTTCAACGATCGACGGTGCGCCGGCATCAAAACTCAGGGTGAGCGCCTGGCTGCCGGCTTCTGAGACATTACCTGCATCCGGGCTGACCTCGAGCCAGTCCACGTCACCGCTGATCTCGATCTGGTCAACCTGTGCCCACCAGTCCCAACCGGGTGCAACGTAACGAAAGCGAACCTGTGCGGCCTGACCGGAGAAGTCATCCAGCGGCAGGCTTTGCGGCTCTCCGGGACCTTGCGGACTGAGATCGGCCGTATAGCTCTGAATCGTCGACCAGGCACCGCCGTCGGCGGCGACATCGATGTCGAGACGGCTGCTGCCGAGGTGGCGATAGGAAACGACGAAGTCCAGACTGGTACCCGCACCCACGCTGAACGTCGGCGACACCAGTGCGGTATCCATTGTCGTTCCGCTACCGCAGGCGTCGCTGTCGGCGGCAGCGGAGAAGCCATCGCCACCAGCGTAATTGGGGCGACCGTACTCATCGTTGCGGCGCCAGACACAGTCACCGCCCAGATCTTCCACCGACCAGCCCGCAGGCGGGAAGTCGGATTCGAAGTCCTCGGTCAAACCGGCGGAAACAAAAGCGGAGAAATCCGCAGCGCTGGTGCCGGTGTTGTTCAGGTTCACTACCAGCGAGTCGGTCTCCCCGAATGTCAGTGTCTGGACGACCTCACCGGGCACGACACTCAATTGACCGGCCCCCAGGGCGAAATCGACTCGGCGGGTGGCGCCGTCGGTGAAATCGTCACTGAACTGGGCTGGCTCATAGCCGGGGAAGGTCGCGGACAACTCGCTGTTTCCTTCCGGCACGAAGACGAGGTAGGCGCCCTCTCCGACTTGCGGGTCTTCCGATGTCGCTGTGCTCGCCACAACATTGCCGTCCACGGCAATCCCGGCACCGTTGATCGGTTCACCGGTATTGGCGTCGGTCACCTGACCGCTGACCAGCTCACCCGCCTGGGCCTGACAGTTGGTCGCATCCTGAATCCGGATGTTGTCGAAATACAGACCGGCGAAATTGACCGATCCATCGGTCGTCAGGCGCCAGCGCAGCTCGATGGTTTCACCGGCGGCATCGCTGATATCGGCACTGAGCTCTCTCCATCCCTCCTGGACCGTACTGCCCGGGTTCTCCCAGAGCACATCCCAGGCTCCGCCATCGATGCTGATCTCGACCCGGCCCTGATCCCAGGCGAAGGTCTCGATGTGATTTGCCTGGTCCCAGAGCAGGGTCAGCGGCGCGGCCGCCGACTGAAGATCGATGACCGGCGAGATCACATAGGCCTGGCTGCTGTTCGGGTAGTCGCCGTTCAGAACGGTGCCCCAGCAATTGCTGCCGCCGCCACAGCTTTCGGGCCAGGTCACGGGGCTCCCCCATTCCCACATCGCCGAACCGCTGACGACCGTTTCGCTGAAACCGCCTTCGTCGGACTCGAAGTCCTCGGAATACATCACTTCCGCCATGTCGGCATAGCCCGGCGCCGTGCAGGCGTCCAGGTCGGTATCCACTTGGAAGTCCTCGGTGAGATCCACTCCACCGGTGGCGTCGATCTCTCGATCGGCGGGGAGGTAGCCGCCGCTGAGCACCTCGACGGTGAAATCGTAGAACGCGCCGGCCGGCAGCGTCACGGAGTAGCTGCCGTCAACCGGGTCGGAGTAAACCGGACTGTCCGGGACGCCGGCGATGCTGATGCGCGCATGGAGAGGCCAGCCGGTGGCACTGTCGGTAATGCTGCCGCTGATCTCGATACTCGGGGCAAGGTCCATCTGTAGGTCAATCGTGGTGGTCTGATCGACGAGCACATCCACACCGCTGACCACGGTGGTTTCATAGCCGAAACGGCTGAATGTCAGGGTGTAGGTGCCCTCCGAAGGATCGTTGACCGGCACCAGGCGGCTGTACTCACCATTCTCGTCGGTGGTGCTGGAGAAGTCTTCCGGCGGCGGCGACGGGTTGTCGATAACGATCTGCACGCCTTCAAGCGCGGCGCCGCCGTCACCGGTAACCACACCGGCGATCGTGCCCAGGTCGCCACCAAGCACGAGGGCTTCGTTGACTGCTTCGAGACAATCGATGCGGCCGTGGCCATAGTCATAGTCGAATCCCGGATCCCCCAGGTCTTCGGCCGTGCTGATGAGGATGTCGTAGATATCGTCGTATTCCAGAATGGGCGCGGCCGCGAGCATCAGTGCAATACACCCGGACACATGCGGCGAGGCCATGGAAGTCCCGCTGTAGGTGGCATAGGAATTGGTCGGAACCGCTGAGCGAACGGACTGGCCGGGGGCGCTCATGTCCGGCTTGTCGGTGCATTCGGAAAAGGCGCCAGGCCCCCGGCTGCTGGATGAATACATGCCGTCGCTGGAATTGGTACCACCAATGCTCATGACGTTGCAGTAGTCGCTGGGCGAACCGATGGTGCCGCTGCCGGGGCCACTATTGCCGGCCGAGAACACCGGGATGATGCCGGACGCGCGCCAGGCGTCGACCGACGCCTGGTACCAGGCGTTTCCGCCACCACCACCCCAGGAATTGTTGACCACGTGCGGCCGCTGGGCCGGGTCACAGCTGGCGTCACCCGGTGCATCGCCAAATGCACAGGGTGCCAACATCCATTCAGCCGAGGCCAGCAGGCTGGCATCCGAGCAACTGTTGGATTCGCAACCCTTTGCCGCGATCCAGGTCGCACCCGGCGCTACACCAATCTGGTTGGCACCGCCGTCATCCCCGAGCATGGAACCGGTCACGTGCGTGCCATGGCCGTTGTTGTCACAGACCGCTCCGCCGCAGCTGTTGGAGGGGTCGAAGAAGTTGAAATCGTGGCTTCCCGTGTCAGTGCCGCGATACATGGCCTCGAGGGCCGGATGATTGTACTGAACACCGGTATCGATGCTTGCCAGTACCACACCGTCGCCAAAAATCCCCAGATCCCAGACTTCGGGCGCGCGCACCATGGCGACACCCCACTCGACAGCGCGCGATTCGTCGGGCCACTCTTCAGGCTCCGGGATGTAGGACTTGCTTTCGCCGGTAATGGAAGCGACACGGTGATCGGCCATCAGCAGTTCCAGTGTGGAACGCCCGGAACGAACGTGAAAACCGTTGACGATGAAGTGCGGTATCAGTTCGCTGACGTCCGCGTGCCGGCCCAGGTCATCGAGCAAGCTCGCCTGTGAGCGGCCAGCCACTTGGCGAAGGGTGTCGTAGACATATCGCCCACGCTGCTCACGATCGGTTATGGCGTAAGCGGCGCTGAGATCCGCCTGCTCGGCCAGTGTGACCAGGTAGGTCACCTCGCCACTGGTCTTGACCTGCTCGAGCACGAACGGATCGAAAGTCAGCGTGGACCCGTCTGAGCGGTTGATCAATTGCGTGGAAGCAGCGACCGCCATCTGGCAGGCGGCCAGTAGTAATGCACACAACAAGAGTCCCCGAACGGGGCGAAATGATTTCATTGGACTAGCCCTCTCACTGGAAATGACGAACCGGTCTCGACCCAGCCGAACGACGCCATAACTCCCAAAACCAGGCGAGGTTCGGTCGAGTGGTCCCGACATCTACTGACGACCATATATTGAGGTTAGACGTCAGCGGTTTAACCTTACCTGCTAGGAACAAAGCGGTCAAGACATCGACAGCCAGTTCCCGGGCAAAAAAAAGGCCGCCCAGTGGGCGGCCCTTCTCTTTCCTTGATTGCTATTGATGTTGCCGGGAAACGAGCCGGGACTCAGTCCTGCGCCTCGAAACGGTCATGGAAAATGTCGACGGCCAGCTCCGTGCCCTCGCCGGCGAGCCCGACCATTTCCATGGCGCCGTCGGTCGTTGTCACCGTCACCACGGCACTGAAACTGTCGACATCGCTGGGAGCGAACGTCACCTCCACCGGGCAACTCTCACCGGGCTCGAGCTCGGTGCCGACTGCGCAATCGCCGCCGGTGATCTCGAACTCGGAATCACCGCTCAGATCCAGCTCACCAAGCTCGAGGCTCAAGGCGCCGGCCTCGGCGACATTGCTGACGGTAAAGGTCAACGTGTTGTCATCGCCGAGGGCAATCGCGCCGAAGTTCAGGGTGGCCGGATCGACAGCGATTTGACCCAGGTCGCCATCGAGCACGGTCATGCTGACCGGCACCTCGACCAAGGCGCTGTCGGGGTCATTGGTGGTCACGCACAACAGGGCGCCGTATTCGCCCTCGGCCAGACCGTCGGCGTCTACCATCACTGCCACCTCGCTGGATTCACCCGCGCTGGTCGAACCGGTATCGGGCGTGGCGGCAAGCCAGTCAATCGTCGCCGGATCCTGACAGCTGCCGGGCGAAGGCCCTTCGGGCTGGGTGACACTGAAGCTGTCGATGCCGATGTAGTCACCGGCCGAGCCACTCGCGCCCCCGTCTTCGACGAAGTAGCGGAATGCCACCCGCCCGGTGTGCCCGTCATGGCTGTCACCCAGAGTGATGGTGTACTCGGTCCAGGCATTCGGATAGGCGCCAACGGTCTGACTCTCGTTGATCTCGAGCAGCAGCTCGGTGAAATCACCCACATCGGATGCGCTCGAGCCCACATCATCACTGGCACCGCTGGTGCTCAGGCGAACCTGCAGACGATCCGCCCAGTCCGATTCCGCCGGCTCGCGGGTCCAGAACCTGATCTCGGTACCGTCGTGCAACTCGAACTCCGGGGTGAGCAGCCAATTGCTGATGGTGCCGGCGCCATCCACATTGGCGAAGTTCGCGGCAATGTAGGCATCGTCCGGACCATCGTGGGCCGCGAACACCTCGTCGTTGCCCTGGAACCAGCCGCTTGCGCCGAGCGGATCGCTGTTGTTCTGCAGCACCCAGCCGGCACCGGGCAGCAGATCGACATCCTCGAAGCCTTCATCGAAATCACCGGCGATGGCATGGGGCTGAAGCCCGCCGGCCACTCGCGCCGGGGCCTGGCCCGGCGCTTGGGTTCCGGCAGCCCGGCTCGCGCCCTGCGGCAGTGCAATGTCGGCCTCGGCGCCCTCGACCAGGTCGTAGCGGTAGCCGACGGCTTCCGGCTCGGCCGTGTCGACCGCCCAGGTCAGCTCCCCGCCGCCGATATTGGCAATGAACAGCGTATCGCTGTCTGCCCCGTCTTCGGATACCACGAACTCGAAAGAAGCCGGAGTGACATCGGCAACCGGTTCGGTCGGCTCGGTTGCGCCTTCAACCGTCAACTCCACGGGCATCGGTACCGTCGGCGCATTCTCGGCATTGGTGCTCACGCACAGGTAGCCGATGTAGTCGCCGTTGGCCAGGCCGGTGCTGTCGACCGAAACCGTCACGGTGTCGCTGTCGCCTTCGGGCACCGAGCCACTCGATGGCGTGGCCGTCAGCCACGGCACCGACGCAAGGTCGTCCGCGCACACCGCCGGAGCAAAATCGAAGTTGGTCACGCCGAGCACACCGGGCCCGAACAGGCCATCGTCGGTATTGACACGGAAGGCGAACACATCACCCGCGCTGACCTCGACCGTCTCGGTTTCGTCGAAATAGGGGACGTCGTCCGAGTTGCAGGCCAGCTCGGTGAAGGCGCCGTTGATGGCGTATCCACCGGAATCGAAGCAGCCACTGTCAGTGGACTGGTAACCCCAGTCGAAGGTGATGGTGCCGTCCATCGGGATTTCGATCTGGAAGTCGGTATCGCCACCGGTACCGTCATCGCCGCCGGTCACGAAGAGCTCCGCCGGTGGGCCATCCTCGACCTCCACCGAGCCGTTGACCCCGGCCGGATCATTGACCAGCTCCCAGTTGTCGGGGTGGAAATCGCCCTCGAAGCCGCGGCCCATGGCCTTGGCACCCGGGCTGTCGGTGTCGATATCGAAGGTCAGGTTGCCCGTGCCGGTGTTGGAGATGACCAGTGCATCCGATGCGGCTTCATCGGCATCGACAACGAATGCGAAGGCGTCGGCCGAGAACCCGGCTTCCGGCTCCAGGCGCGTGGTAAAGCTGAACACATCGCTCCACTCGCCGTCGCCACACAGGTTGATACCGGTCACGCGCCAGAAGTACTCGGTGCCGGTGTCAAGCTCGTCATCGACCAGGAAACCGATCTCCTCGACCACTTCGTCATGGACCAGGTCGCTGAACCCGGCGTCGGTGGCCACCTGGATGCGGTACTCGACCACGTCGGACAGGCCGTCCCACTCGAATTCCGGCTCCAGGGTGGTGTCGGTGGCTCCGTCGCCCGGCGCATTGAGCGCGGGGCCCTGCAGCAGGGGTTCATCGATGACCAGCGCAAGCTCGCGCTCGATGACGTCGTCGCCATCATCGCCGGAAACCGTGATGCTGCCCGAGCCGGCCGACGCGCTGCCATCGATGGTCAGCGTCAGCTCCGAGCTGCCGGGCACGGCCACGCTGGTCGGGTCGAAAGCGGTACCCACGCCGGCCGGTTCGCCCGCAGCGCTCAGGGCCACGGTGCCGGTGTAATCACCCAGGGCACCGACATCAACGTTGACGGCATATTCCTCGCTGCCGCCTTCGGGTACGCAGGCGCCAATGGCGTCGGGATCGAGGCCCATGGAGAAGGTCGGATCGCCGAACTCACAGTTGTAGCAGACCAGGGCAAAGTCCTGCGCCGGGCCTTGCGGGTCGTGCGGATTGATTGCATCGGCGGCAATGTTGGCGGCGAACACGGTGACATCGAAGGCATCGCCGCCGTGCTGGTCGGCACGCAGGAAGACCGCTTCCATGTTGTTGCGCCCGTCGGCCTCGCCGCCAGCAACGGAGTAGCCGTCCGGTCCGATCTGGTTGCCAAGGTAGGTGTCACCACCGACCGAAACACTGAGATCCAGGTCATTGACCCACGCTGGCGTATCGCCGCCAAGCCCGTGGCCATAGGCGTCGGTGTAGACCATCATCACGCGCACCGGCTGGTCGGGATCGTCGGCGATCAGCGGCAGCGACCAGTCCTGACCGGTGGCGTCGAATACGGTTTCCTGGTCAAAGTACATGACGTTGCCGTCGGGGTTGACCGCGGAATCCAGATCCAGCCGGCCATAGCCCTGAAAGCGCGAGGGCGTTTCGCTGATGGGGCCGCCATCGGCATTCTCCTGGCCGTGCATGTTGGCCGCCACACCCATCATGGCCGCCTTCATCAGCGCCGGGCTTGGCGTAGCACCACCAAACTGGTCGCGGTAGTACTCGATGAATACCGCCAGGGCGCCGGAGACGACCGGCGACGCCATGGAGGTGCCGCAGGTGGCGCCATAGCTGCTGTCACTGCCGGCCGTCGGGGCGTCGGTGCCGCAACCCGGTGCAACGATATGCACACCGACGCGGCCGTCGCAGGCCGGACCGTGCGCTGAGTTGGCCGAAACATTGAAGAAGTCGGAGGGGTTCGGCACGGTGGTGGTTCCGTAATTGCCGGGAATGAGCTCGGTGGAGCCCACGGCAAACAGGTTCTTGGCTTCGTCGGGTGCGCCCAGCGAAGCATCGGGGCAAGCGCCGCCGGAAACATCGCCGCCGCCGTTCATGATCGACCACACCGGCAGCACCGGCTGCGCGCCGGGCTCTTCGGGGCGGGCATCGCGGGTCATGACGTCGACCTGCTGAGTGGCCAGATCGTAGCCGATCTTGATACCGGTCGAGCCCCAGGAGTTGTTGGCGTGGGTCGCGCCACTGAGCGCGGCTTCCTTGAACAGCACCAGCATGCCCGACGGCGTGGTGCAGTAATTGTCCGGGTCGTCGCAGCTGCTGCCGAAGTTGTAACTCAGCCCGCCGGACTGGTAACGCTGCTGCACCAGCCCGGCTCCAGGGGCAACGCCCTGCCCGCGCAGAAAGCCGTCGCTGTCGGTCGTTCCGCTCGCGGCGTTGCCGGCAACGCCACCGGCGACGTGGGTGCCATGGTTGTCGTTCGACGTGGTACAGCTGGTCGGGGACCCCTGCGAGACGCAGTCCTCCATGTTGGCCTGGAGATCCTGGTGGCTTTCGCGAATGCCGCCGTCAATGATGCTGACGGTCACGCCGGAGCCATCGTAACCGGTGGCGCTGAGCCAGTCGTCGTAGCCGGGGACCACGTTCTGGTTGGAGGTGAAGTCCAGGTCGACGATCGCCTGATTGCTCATCTCGCCGCGCGGCGCCATGGGTTGGGCGCGCTGCACGGTATACACCGGCGCCATGCGACCGAGATCCATGTAACGATCGGCGGCAGCGCGGGCTTCCAGCAGGGTGAAATGACCCAGGTAGGGCTGGCTGTGCAGTACCTCCACGCCCATCGAATCCAGGTCGGCCCGCAGCGCGCGCTGATCGGCATGCCGGCTGACCAGAATGTTGGTGGGCTCACGTTCCCGGCCCAGCTCCCGCTGCTCGGGAATCACGCGGAACTCCGGCAGGAAGGGGCCGCTCCAGCGCACGCCGTTCATGTTGCGCGCGGCAGCCACTTCCGGCTCGGCGGCCCAGACGATGTAGGTGTAGGGATGAATGTACTGCACGACTTCGATGCCCTGGTCGCGCATGCCCTGGAACCAGTGATCGCGGATCGGGCCTTCGAACTGAATCAGGTGAAAGTCCCCTGACGGATTGGCCTGGTAGTCGGCGAACAGACCCTCACCGGCCTGATCCAGCGGATCAAACGAGTGCCCCCCCAGGGTCAGGGAAAAGGCATCCGAGGACGGATTGGCCGACTGAGGTCTGGGCTCGGTCGCGCCAACGGCCAGCGTGAATGCCAGAAGAAATGTGAGCAGCATGACGATGCTGCGAGACTGGAGCTTGCCAGGGCCTGATTGCATGGTTGGCCTTCTTTTGTATTGTTGGGGTGGAATTTCGCCAAGGGAACGGTCTGCCCTGCTTTGCGGAATGGGGGTGCATCGCAGCGTGTGGCGACGCAGTCAGCCGACATCCTAACCAATCCGATTACTGATTGCACATCGCGCTCCGGATCCCCGTCATATCGGGATCATCGGGTACAGACGCTTGTCGCCCGGGATGGGTAGCCGCCCATGAAAGCGCCAGTTCATGGCCCACCAAAAAAAGGGCCGCCCAGTGGGCGGCCCTTTTCTTCCATTTTATTGGTTGTTATCGGAAGCTTTCCGGGATCACTCCTCGGCTTCGAAACGATCCTGGAAGATCTCGTCAATTTCAATGCCGAGGACTTCCAGCATCACCGGAATGGTCATGGAGGCGGACTCACCGGCACCTTCGTCGACTTCGACAAGGATGTCGGCTTCGTACATGCCAGCCGCCAGACCGTCGGCATCGAACGTCACGTTGACATCCGTGCTGCCGCCGGCAGAGACCGAACCGGATTCCGGATCGAAGCTCAACCACTCCGCAGGTTCACCGCCGGCACCGGCGATGTAACGAACCGCGTTGTAGACGATCAGGTCCAGGTCGCCGTCCCAGGCATCGGCGCCATTGTCACTGTACATGGCACCAATTCCGACCGCGTAGTCGTTGTACGCGATCAGTGCTTCACCGTCACTCCATTCGGCGATCAGGTTGGCATCGGCCTGTGGCGTGACATTCACGCGGATCGTGCCCGAGGACAGCTCGGTGACACCTTCGAAGATCGGATGATCGGGATCAAGGATCTCCATGCTCACGGTACCGGTGACATCGTCGTTCGGCATGTTGAACGGTCCGTACTCTTCATCCATGTAACGACCGCCCAGCTCGAAGCCGAGGTAGTCGTAGGCGAAGTTGTGCAGGACCACGGCACCGCCGGCATCGACGAAGTCGGCCAGGGCATCACCCACGGTGATCTGACCACCGGCATCGCTCCAACGATTGTTGTTGGTCGTCACGGCCACGTCGTAACCGTCCAGGTCACTGACCGAGAAGCTGGCCAGGTCACCGGCAAACAGATCCGCGTTGATGTCGGCGAATCCATCCAGCGCACTGGACAGGTTGGTCGGCGCAACCTCGTCCGGCGAGATCACCAGGACGTTGAGCTCGCTGCGCGGAGCAGCCAGCGTGACGTTGCGGACACGCGGCTCGATCGGGGCGATTTCGCCCGAACGGGTTGATGCATCCGCGGAACGATCCGCACCCGGGTGACCGGCAGTTTCGAGTTCGACATCGACGGTCTGAACGAACTCGATGGAGCCGATCGCAAAGGACGAGTCACCGGCACCGTCATTGATCAGGGTCAGCAACTCGGTGGTGCTGTCGCCCAGGTTAAGAGTGACGTCGAAGCTTTCCGGCGTGACCGAGGTGCAACCGGCCTCGAGCGTGAGCTCGAAGTCGACCACGACCTCTTCACCTTCTTCCAGCGTGACGTCGACTTCCATGCCATCGAGATGCTGCGGGGCCGAAGCCGTGATATCGACCGGGCTCTCGTTCGCATCGAGGGCCACCATGTAGTTGCCGTCCTCGTCAGCAGTCACCGTGTAGGTATTCTCCTGACTCTCGACCACGACGGTGGCGCCGCCGGCCGGGAACGGATTGTCATCACAGTAGCCTGCGCTCTGGACCTGGCCGGTGATGGTGGCGAAGCTCTCCGGAGCCTCCACCGTCAGCGTGACCGGAACAGCCTGGGTGCCGCCAATCGCGTCGTTGCTGAACACGCAGACGGTGGCTTCGTAATCACCCGGGAACAGACCCGTGCTGTCGATGATGACGTCAACGTCGCTGCTGTCGCCCGACGCCGTGGTGCCGGACTCCGGATCGAAGCTCAGCCACGGGACGTCGTTGATCGAGTCACAGCCCGTCGGTGAGAGCAGCTGCGGACGCACGAACAGCGAGGCGTAGTCCGGGAAGGCATCAGCCGTACCCAGCTCGTCCCACTCGTTGCTGTCGACACGGAAGAAGCCGGTGTTTCCACCCGGGCCTTCCTCATCGGAGGCAACGAAGACGTTCGGATCGCTGACAGCCCA